>JAPPNE010000102.1 GCA_028818775.1 Deltaproteobacteria bacterium
GTTCGCGAACGGAACCGGCCCCGCACGCGGCAGCTGCGCGGCTAGCCGCGCAGCTGGTCATGTTTCTGTCGGTTTGGTCGGCAGCGGCCCTGGCCGTTGTTCTGTCAGTGCGCCGGCTGACCAACTCCTTCAGACGCACATGGCGCGGGTTTCGGGCCGGTCGGTCGCCAAGCGTCTGGCCGGCCGGCGAGAGTCACCGCCAGGGCCGTAACGCCGGCCCACACGCGGCCGCGTCGCGTCCGGACAAGAACGTCGTCCATGCGCCCGGCACAATCCGACAGCGCCCACCGTTGTCCACAGACGCACAAACGCCATAGCAAGCCCGGCCGGCCTTGGGCCCGCCCGCCGCCCTCCCCGTAGCCGGTCCAAGCCGGGGCGGCGGGCGGACGAGAGGGGAGGCCCCCTCTCGTGCTCTCCCCCGCAGAGCCGCCACACGCGAACGCCGGCATCAGAGGTTCGCGAACGGAACCGGCCCCGCACGCGGCAGCTGCGCGGCTAGCCGCGCAGCTGGTCATGTTTCTGTCGGTTTGGTCGGCAGCGGCCCTGGCCGTTGTTCTGTCTCTGCGCCTGCTGTCCAATTCTTCCACACGCGCATGGCGCGGGTTCCGGGGGCGGTCAGCCGCCAAGCGCCTTGCAGTGCGCAGACGCCTGGCCGGCCGGCGAGCGTCACCGCCAGTGCCGTAACGCCGGCCCCAAACCGGGGAAGTCAGCATTGCCGGCCCGGCAGTCGATACAGAATCGCCGCAGGAACCGCTCTGAGCGCATTTCCCAGGCTTACAGGCAGCATAAGACCTACAGTCCCAAAGCGCTTGCCCCAGCCAGCCCCAGGCGCCAAGGCGTCGAAAGCGGCCGCCGGCCTGGCTGCGGCCTGCATTGCCGTGGTTGTGTACCTGTATTCGTGCGTCGGCGTCCCCCGGCGAGCCAAGCTCGTCTGCAGACGCCGGCGCGTGGGTCGGCCGGCCGTCAGGTCCCGCCAAGGGGTGCGTTCCGCCGCTCCCCTTGCATCCCCCCCCCCCCGCAGGTCTGCCCAACTCCACTCCGCTGCGCACCGTTCCCCCGGCCGCCGCGGGACTGCCGCGAAGATTTTGGATTCAAAGCGGGAACGATCAGAGGACGCGGAACGCCCCACAGCCGGCAGCGAAAAGACCAGGCGCAACCGACCCCGCGCCAACATCGCCCCCGGCAGAGCCATTTCACCTACTTCACCCACGCCAGCACACAACCACACGATGCCGACACGCGACCGCGCCTGCACGACCGCGAACGAACGCCGGCCGCGACGTCCAGGCCAAGCCGAGGTCAACGCAACAGAATTTCGGGCAAGGGGATTTGGCCGATGGAGGCCATTTGGCGACAAAAAGGGATCTGTCGCTCACAAGACCGGATTCATGCAACACAAACCGATTTGACGTTAACAGATGAGAGACAACGTCCCGCTTCCGACCCCTGCGGCAACAGAACGGCGCCTCCACGGCTCGGCCCCCGCACGCTCCGGGCCGGACTGCCGGGCGCCGGCGTTCGCCTGACGACGACACGTCGCGGGGCGTTCTGCTCGCCCGGGCCGGTTGCCTCCCCCTCGCTTTGCTCGACATCGGCAACCGGCCCTTCGTTCCGCCGGACCAGCGCATGTTGCGCGGCCGACCGTTCCCCGGCAGCCGGCAAGGGCGCCAAAACAGGGGGCCGCAGCGCTCAGGACGATGCCGGCGGCGCGAGACGGCCCAGAATCAAGGCCACAACCGCAAAAGCAAGGGCCGAAAGCAGCACATCCATGATTTCTCACCATATCACAGGCGGCAGACGTGCAGGGAGAAGAGAGCCGCGTGCGGATCGTCCCGGGGCCCGCCGACCGCTTGGCAGCAACCGCACGCCGCCTGGTCCAGCCGGCGGGTGACGGCCGGCCCGTTCCTCGCACGCCCGCCCCCGCCTCCCGACCGCGGCAGAACCGCTCCTCCCCAGGCCGGCCCTCCACGGCTCGTTCCTTGCGCGTTCCGGGCCGCGACTCCACCCCAGCCAGACCACGGGCAGCCGCGCAGCCGGCTGGTTTCATGGCCGGCCACAGAC
>JAPPNE010000103.1 GCA_028818775.1 Deltaproteobacteria bacterium
TCGATCGGAGATCGTCCGAGAGCCCGATCCCCACCCCCGCCTCCTTGCGCGCCTCGGCCTCGGGATCCGGAGCCGGGGCCATGGGACCGGAGATGGAGGGTCCACGGAGCCGGTCGGAACCCGTGGCGTCGCCGTTGTCACCGTCACCGGCGTCACCGCCGTCGCTCTTGCCGGCATTGTCCGGCTTGGGCATGTCCCCGGGACGGACCAGTCCCTTGATGACCTGGAGCTTGCCGTCCCGGCCGATGGTGGCGATGCAGCCCGCGATGGCGTAGTCCTCCGCCTGGTAGGCCGCCCGGGCCTCCACCGCCGCGTGGATCTCGTCCGTGCGGGTCTCGATGGCGCAGGCCTCCTCGCCGAGTTGCTCGGTCCATTCGTCCTCGTCGAGTTCGCAAAGCTCGTCCTCGCGGGAGCGCAGACGCTCCAGCTCGGCCGCCTCCTCGGCCGTGGGTGTTACGGGTTCCGGCTGGATGCGCCCGTAGCGCGCAAGCTCGGTCCAGTCGACCTCCGGCACTGCCGTTGCCCAGCGCCAGCGGGTCGCCAGGTCCTTCGCGGTTTCGTCCAGCTTCTCCATGGCGAGATTGTTCAGCAGCACCGGGTCCTCCAGCCAGACGCCGCTCTCGTCCTCGTCCGAGAAGAGGTCCCGCAACACCGCTCCGCCCGCGGCCTCGTAGGCGTCGACCCCCACGAAATGCGCCACGGCGGAGTTGGCCGGAACCCGGTCCTGGGTGAGGAGCCGCTTCACCTGCCAGGCGGTGGGGCGGTAGCCCTGGCTGGCCACCTGCTGGTAGACCGTCATCTGGCGGTGATGGTCGGTGGTGACGGCGAAGCCCTTGAGCGTCTCCAGGTCGATGGCGCCGGCGCGGTAGGCGTCGAGGAGTTCGGGCGCGGCGTTGCCGAGCCGAAGACGCTGTTCGACCAGGCGCTCGGAGATGCCGAAGCGGGCGGCGATGGAGGACACCGATGAGCCGGACTCGGCCAGGTCCCTGAACGCCGCCACCTGGTCGGCCGGATGCATGGCGATGCGGACGACGTTCTCGGCGAGAGACAGCTCGGCGGACGGGGCATCGCCGTCCACGACCAAGCAGGGGACCGGATGGGCGGCGTCGAGCACGCCGTCCGCTGCGAGGGCCTTGAGGGCCGCCAGGCGGCGGCCGCCCGCGATCACGGCGTAGTTGCGGCCGGGGCCGTCGCTTCGGACGACGAGGTTCTTGAGGAGTCCGTGGGCTGCAATGGAGGCCTTCAACTCGGCCTCGGCGGCCGCATCGGGAGGGGTCTTGCGCACGTTCTCCGGCGCGATCACCAGCCGGTCAAGCGAGATCGGGCGGATCGTGGGTTCGTGGACGGGAGCGGAATGGTTCATGTGTCCTCCTTGCGTGGGGGTTGGTGGGCGCGGCGGCGACTCTCTCCGGCCCCGCCTCGCCGCCTGGCCCGTGACAGGCTCCGCCTCCTGGCGGTGCTCGTGTGGGGACGGGGCGCGGTTGGCGTGATTCATGGCCCGGCGCTCTCTTCGGCAAGGAGCCGGTCGGAGAGGCCGGGCGTTCCGGCGGCGGGATCGGCCGGAATGCCGGTCAACCGGGGAAGCGGAACACCCGACGGCGACAGCGTGTGGCCGATGCGTTCTTCCAGCGCTGCATAGCGCTGATAGAGGTCCGGACGAAGCTCGGCTGCGCGGCAAATGTCTGATTTGGAGGAAAAAAGACATAGCGAGCAAGAGCACCTCGACATCCCCTCGGCGTAAACCCAGTGCGGAGACTGGCCGGCGTCGCGGATGATGCGGAACACGTCGTCGGTGGTCAGATCGAAGATCGGCAGCCAGTCAAACCACTCCCTGCCGGCGCGGGAGTTGCGGTCGCTGCGCGCCCAGGGGATGCGTTTGGACCGGGCATTGCTCTCGTCGCGGCGGATTCCGACGGCGCTGACGATGCGCCCGCCGAAGCGCGGGTGGGCCTTCAGGTAGTGGCGGAGTTCGCGCTCGATGGGCGAGATTTTGGCGGATCGTGTACAGAACCGGGTCCGAGGCCCCGGGAATCTTCCCCTTTCCTCGATCATTTCGAGAAGCGACTTGCCGGACGCCACGCGCGCCAGTATCAGCGGAACGCCCGCCGGCATCGTGCTCTCGATGTGCTCGACCGTGCCCGGCCACTCGACTTGGCCGAGGGGCGCATGGACCACGACCAACTGGTCGTGGGGCACGGCCCGGGCGAGCAGGATCGTCATGGTTTGGCTGTCCTTGCCCCCCGA
>JAPPNE010000104.1 GCA_028818775.1 Deltaproteobacteria bacterium
TCCCGCCGGGCGGGGAGCCGAACACCTCCACCCGGCCGCTCACCACCGGCATGAGCCCCATGATCGTGCGCATCAGCGTCGTCTTGCCGGCTCCGTTGGGTCCGACGATGCCCACGAACCCGCCCGCGTGCACGTCGAAGTTGATGTCGTGCAGCACGCAACGGCCATCGAGCTCCACCGTCACGCCGCTCAGGCCGACTACCACCTTGTCGTGGTTCAATTGCGTTTCCCTTGCAGTGCCTGTCCGAAGGCGCGGGCATTGAACCGCATCAGATCCTCGTAGCTGTCGCGCGCCGGATCGCCCGGGTCGCCCACCGGATCCACCACCACCGTTCCGGCGCCGAACTCCGCGGCGATGGTCTGCGCCACTCGGGGATTCAGTTGCGGCTCCACGAGGATGGCCCCGACACCCGCCGCGCGGGCATCCCGCACCAAGGTGGCGACTTCCCTGGGAGTCGGCTCCTCGCCGCCGAACTCCTGCACCACCGCCACCTTCTCAAGGCCGTAGCGTTCGGCGAAGTAGGGCCACGCCGCGTGAAAGGCGATGTACTTGCGCGTCTTCGCCTTGCCGAGCTCCGTTCTGATCTCCTGGTCCAGTGCCGTCAACCGCTGGTGAAAGTCCTTCCGGCGCTTCTCGTAGTGATCCTTGCCGGCCGGATCCGCCGCCATCAGCCCCTGTACCAGCACCGGCACGAGTGCGTCTCTCACGCGGATCGGGTCCAGCCAGAAATGCGGGTTGAACTCCTCCTCACCGTGGTGATCCTCTTCCTTTGCGGCTACCTTCTCCTCACCGTGGTGATCTTCTTCCTTCTTGGCTACCTTCTCCTCACCGTGGTGATCTTCTTCCTTCTTGGCTACCTTCTCCTCGCCGTGGTGATCCTCTTCCTTCTTGGCTACCTTTTCCTCACCGTGGTGATCCTCTTCCTTTGCGGTCTCCTCGCCGTGATGATCGTCCTCTCCTTCCACGGGGTTCAGGTTCGGCGCCTCGATCAGGTGCATGGCTTCGATTCCCTTCGGAGCGGCTCCGAGCAGCCTGTCGGACCATCCGTCAAAGCCTCCTCCGATGGCGACGAAAACGCGCGCCCCGGCAAGCGTTCGCAGGTCGCTCGGCACCGGCTCGAACGTATGGGGGCTCGCCCCGGGCGGCACCAGCGCATGTACCGTGACCCGCTCGCCACCCAACTCTTCGACGATATACGCCACCGGGATCACGCTGGTGACGACGTTCAACGGCTCGCCGCTCGCCGGGACCGCAACCGCGCCGATCCAACAGCCCGCAAGAATGGCAAGGAACAGACTCACAGTTCTCCTCATGGCACGATCCTCCTGATCAAAAGGCAATTGAGAAGATATTCTCATGGATTTCCCTTTTGTCAAGCGCTGCGCCGGAACATTTCGTTCTCACCGCACCACGCGCAGGTTGACCTTTCCGTCCGGGCCGGCCTGGACCACGTAGGTGTCCATGCGCGGCAGGATCTCCTCGATGGTTTCCAGATAGAGCCGTTCCTCGGTGAGCCCGGGGGTCTTGCGGTGCTCCCGCGCGAGGCGGAGGAAACGCTCCCCTTCGCCCTTGGCGATCTCCACGCGCCGATGGCGCGCGGCCTCGGCCTGGGTCACGCGATGCTCCGCCTCTCCCTCGGCTTCCGCGAGGATCTGGGCGCGGTCGGCGCGCGCCTCGTCCACCACCCGCTCCTTGTCCGCCAGCGCGCTCTGCACCTCCTGGAAGGCCTGCCGCACGCCGCCCTGCTCCGGCGGCGCCAGCGCCTCGACGTTCACCGACTGGATCTCGATTCCCGAACCGTGATCATCGAGTATCGCTTGCACCCGCCGCTGCACCGTGTCCAGGAGCTCGTTCCGCCGGGTGGTGAGGGCCGCGTCCACGCTCTCGCCGGCGAGGAACCGGGTCACGATCCGGCGCCCGGCCCGGCGCAGCAGCTCCCGCGGGTCCTCGTGCGACACCTCGAAGCGCGTCAGGCTGCCGATGCTGTACTGGATGCCCAGCCGGCCGACGATGACGTTGGTGTCGCCCAGCAGCCAGAGGGACTCGGACGCGCCCGTGACGTTGCCTGTCGGCTCCCGGTGTTCCACCGGTATCAGGAAGTTCGTGGCCGTCCGCGCCACCACCACCTGCCCGAGCGGCCACGGCGGGTTCCAATGGATGCCCGGAAGCACGTCGCGGCCCACGGCCTTGCCGAGGACGTAAGCCACCGCGCTCTCGTCGGATTCGACGTTGTAGATCCCGAGGGCGAGCCAGCCGGCGAGCAGGAGAGCGCCGCCGAGAAGCGTCCGGTTTCGTGTGCTTCGGGTCATGAGCCGGTGTTTTCCTGGCTTGGCACCGGCGCCGCGACACGGGGATCCTTGCCCGCCGCGTCCGGCACTCGCTTCTCGGCCGCGGGCGCATCGCCGTCCCGCGCCCCGGCGCCCGGAATCCTGGAGGTCAGGATCTCCAGGAACGGCGAATCCGCGGGCAGGACCAGGGTGGTCTTCTCGTTCAGCACCTTCTTGTAGGCTTCCAGCGTACGCAGGAAACGATAGAACTCCGCGTGCCCCTGGTAGGCTTCCGCGTAGATGCGCGCCGCCTCGGCCTCGCCGCGGCCGCGCAGCACGGCGGCCTTGGCCTCGGCCTCGGCGATGATGCGCGCGCGTTCCTTTTCGGCGCGGGCGGCGATCTTCTGCGCCTCGGCCCGCCCCTCCGAGCGAAACCCGCGGGCGATGCGCGCGCGCTCGGCGCGCATGCGCGCGAACACGCTGTCGAGGTTCTGTTGCGGGAAGATGAGGCGCGTCACCCCCAGGCTCACCACCTCGATGCCGAGGTCCTCCCGCGCCACCCCGGCCACCGCCCGCTCCACCGAACCTTCCAGCTCGGCGAGGCTGGCGCCGTTGCCGGAAGTTCCCAGGATCGTGCCGAAGGGCCGGCCGCCCAGCGCGCTGCCCAGCTCGGACTGCACCAGCGCGGCGAGCCGGTTCTCCGCGAAATCCCGGGTGCGCAGCGCCGCCAGGTAGCGCACCGGGTCGGCGATCTTCCAGGAGATGTAGGTGGACACCAGCACGTTCTTCTTGTCCGCGGTCAACAGCTCCGTCTCCCGCGTGTTGGTGATGAGGATGCGCTTGTCCAGCAGGTTGGCCCGCTGAACCGGCACCGGCAGCTTGAGGTAGAGGCCGGCTTCGCTCAGCACGGAGACCGGCTTGCCGAACTGGGTGATGACCGCGTGGCTCTTCTCGTCCACCACCACGAACGAGGTGGCGGCGGCGAAGACGGCCAACGTCAGGACGAGGACCGCGAGGACGCGTCTGGTCATGGTCGATTCCTCTCGCGTTTCGGTGAAACGCTGCACTGAATGGCGTCCTTCGACTTCGCTTCGCTACGCTCAGGACGAACGGAAAAGTATATTGGTGGAATCATAAACTTGTCACCGTTCGTCCTGAGCGTAGCGAAGCGAAGTCGAAGGACGCCAAACCAAATCCGACAGACTCCTACCGATTCCCGCCGGGCGGCACGGGCGCCCCCAGGTTCAGGAAGTCCGCGGACGGCGCGCCGACCCAGAGGTCCACGTCGCCGCCCCCGCCCGCCTCGGGCATGTAGATGTATTTCCGGGGCAGCTCCAGCGACCGCTCGAGGGTTTCCAGGTAGAGGCGGGCTTCGGTGACCCCGGGGCTCGCCTGGTGCACCGCCGCGGTATCCCGGAACGCGGCGGAGCGGCCCTCGGCCCGGCGCGTCTCGCGCACGGCGCGGCCCTCGGCCCGCTGCGTGATGCGTTCCGCCTCGCCCGTGGCCGCGGTGGTGGACTGGGTCGCCGCCCCCGTGGCCACGTGGACGTCGCGCTGGCGGTCCTCCAGCGCGCTGGCCACGTCGCGGAAGGCGTCGTGGACCCGTCCGGGCGCGTGCACGTCCAGGAGCCGCACGTCCAGGATCTCGCTGCCGAGGCCCAGGGACGCCAGGCGCCGGGCCAGGCGGTCCCGCAGCTCCCGTTCCGTGCCGCGCCGGTCCACGGTGTAGATCCGGTCGATGGGCTTGCGGCTCAGCAGGGCCACCAACTCGCGCCGGGCCAGCCCCAGGACCACCGCGGGGGTCTCCTCGACGCCCAGGGCGTACACCGCCGGGTCGCGCACGCGGTACTGCACCACCGCGCGGATGTCGATGACGTTGGCGTCCGCCGTGAGGTAGAAGGCCTGTTCGTCGACGACCCGTCTTGCACCGTTGACGGGGCCGCGGAAGCCCACGCTCACCTGCCGGACCAGCGCCACGTCCACCGCGGTCCCGCGGCCGAAGGGCGCCGGCAGATGGAAGTACAGGCCGGGATCGAGGTCCGCGGCCACCACCCGGCCGAAGCGCTGGATGATGCCGCGCTGGCCGGGTTCGACGACGAGCGTGAACGCGGGAATGGACGCCACCGCCCCGATGGCCACGGCGGCCGCGAGCACGGGGCCGCGCAGCAGGTTGCCGGGGCGGAAGGCCTTGAGCGCCCGGCCGGTCTGGAGAAGCTGTTCCGCGGCGTCGCGCCAGACCGTGCGATAGCCCTTGCGCACGAAGCTCCGCAGCAACAGCAGGACCAGCCCCACGGCCGACATGGCCTTGAGGACGAAGACCGCGTCGCTGTCCCGCCCCAGGTCGCCGAAGGAGGCCACCTGGATGGAGTCCGCCAGGGTGGCGTCCACCAGGAGGCCGGCCATCAGGCTCACGAGGATGATGGCGCCGAGGTAGACGCCGAGAAGACGGCGCCCCAGGAGCCGCCCCACCACGGCCATGGTGGCGAGGTTGGTGGCCGGCCCCACCAGCAGGAACACGAGCGCCGCTCCCGGAGAGAGCCCCTTGACCATGAGCGCGGCGGCAACGGGGGTGGAGGCGGCGGCGCAGAGGTACAACGGCAGGCCGAGCACGATCATGGCCAGCATGGGCATGATCCCCGAGCCCCAGCCGAGCACCTCGTCAAAGAAGTTGTCGGGCAGAAGGCCCGCGAGAACCCCGGTCAGCAGCATGCCGACGACCAGCGACAGCGCGATGTCGTCCAGCACCGACGTGAAGCCGTACTCCAGCGAATGAAAGAAGCGATGCCCCTGTGAAGGCGGCGCCGCGCCCGGCGCGCAGGTGTCGTCGCACGTGTCCTGATCCGCGCCCGTCGCACCCGCGTCATCGCAGGCGGGGTCCGCGCACGCGTCGGCGCTGGCGGCCTCCGCCGAAGCGCCCGGCGCCGTCTCATCCTCGCGGACACCGATGGAAGCGATGCCGGCCACGAGCGCCGTCACCACCGCCACCACGGGACGGACCACGGCCATGACCGGACCCATGAGTCCGTAGGTCAGCGCCACCGAGTCCACTCCGGTCTCGGGAGTCGAGATCAGGAACGACACCAGCGGTGCCCGGCCGGCGCCCTGCCTTTTCAGCGAGGCCGCCGCCGGCAGGACCCCGCACGAGCACAGGGGAATCGGCGCGCCGAACAGCGCCGCCAGACCCACCGAGCGCGTGTCGTTCCGGCCCAGGTGGCGGGCGATGAGATCCGCCGGCAGGTACACGTGGAGCAGCCCCGCGACGAAGAACCCGATGAGGAGGTACACCGAGGCCTCGTAAAAGACCCCCACGGTCTCCCAGACGATGGCGTTCAACAACGATTCCACGACTCAGTCTCCGGCAGACCCGGCCTTCGAGCAGGCCCGGCCAAGCCCTTCGACTTCGCTTCGCTGGCGCTCCGCTACGCTCAGGGCGAACGGTTGTGCGGCCTTTTCTCCGTTCGCCCTGAGCGTAGCGAAGCATAGCTGAGCGAAGTCGAAGGGCGCCATTGCGAATGACCCGATTGTGCTAACTTGTTGATGTTGCCAGCGCCCGCAGGTCCTTGAGCAGCATGTCCGGGTCCGGCGCGGAGCCGAAGTAGGCGAAGCGCATGAACCCCTTGGCGTCCGCCACCACCGTCAGCGTGGTGTGTTCGATGAGCCCCTTGGCGATGCGCTCCACGCTCACGCCGAAGCCCTGCCACACCGGCGCCAGCTCCCGGTCATCGCCCGTGAGCCACGACCAGTTGGGAACGTCCGCCTTGTGCCGCCGGCTGTAGGCCTTGAGCACCTCGGGCGTATCCACCTCGGGGTCGGTGGTGATGGACAGGAAACGGATGTCCCGGGCCTCCGCCGGCTTCATGTGGTCGCGCAGGATCTTGAGGCTCGCGGTCAGCAGCGGGCACACGTCCGGGCACGACGTGTACATGAAGTTGATGACCACCGGCTTGCCGCGGAGCTTGCCGAACCGCACGCGCTTGCCGTCCTGGTCGGTGAGCGCGAAGTCCTCGATGAGAACGTTGAACTCGCGCCGCTCCGCGAACTCGACCTTGAGGACGGACTTGTGCGCGGGCGCCTCCGCGCCCGGCGCCAGCAGGACCGCCAGCCCCAACGCCGCGGCCGTCAACGTCCTGCAGAGAATCGCGTTCATACGCCCCACTTCTTGGCGATGTCCTGCTTGTACTGCGGCTCGAACGCGTTCACCGGCGGGAAGCGGTCGATCCACTGGTACGGGCGGCAGGCGTCGATGAGCACGCGGTCGGTGACGTAGCCCTTGGTGTCCCGGTCCATGGGGGAGATCACGGGCTCGCACACCGAGGCCCACACGTTCTTGACGATGTCGATGCCCTCGCGCGGGTCGCAGCGGGTGGAAAGGGCCCAGATGACCTCGCCGGGGTTGGTGATGTCCACGTCGTCGTCCACCACCACCACCATCTTGCCGCCGTAGGCGCCGGCGCGCGCGCCGGCGGCCACCAGCAGCGCCTGCTTGGCGTGGCCGGTGTAGCGCTGCTTGATGGAGATGACCGTGAACGGTCCCGGCTGCCCGCCGTAGACGAAGCCCCAGACCCCCTTCACGTCGGGGATGCCGGCCTTCTCGAGCTGTTCCCAGAGGGTGATGGCGCCCAGCGGAATCGGCAGATAGCTGTTGGGCGGCCGCACCGGCGGCGCGCCCAGGATGATGGGGTCGTTCCGGTAGTAGACCCGCTTGACGGTCATGAGCGGCACGTCGCCCTCGGTGGCCTCGGTGTAGTAGCCCGGCCACTCGCCGAAGGGGCCCTCCTTGGGCAACTCCTCCGGCGGCAGCGGCGGGATCTCGCCTTCCAGCACCACCTCGCCGTTGGCGGGGATGGGGAGGCCGGTGACGGCGCCCCGCACCACCGGGATGGGGCTGCCCTGCATCCAGCCGGCGAACTCGTACTCGTTCACCGACGGCGGCAGCGGCATCTGCGACGACAGCATCACGCTGGGCTCCTGCCCGAGGGTGATGGCCACGGGCAGCGACTCGCCGCGGGCGTGGGCGCGCTCCATGGCCAGGCGCCCGTGCTTGCCCTTGTTCATCTTGACCGAGACCTTGTTCTTTTCCTGGATCATCACCCGGTAGGTGCCGATGTTGATGCCGCCCGACTCCGGGTCCTTGGTGATGACGCCGCACCCGGTGCCGATGTAGCGGCCGCCGTCGAGGTCGTGCCACATGGGAGTGGGGAACCGGGTCAGGTCCACGTCGTCCTCTTCCATCTGGTTGTCGAACACCGGCCCGCCTTCCACCTGCTCGTAGGGCATCGGCTGAAATTCCAGGCTGCGCTGGCGCCAGGCGTGGAGGAAGTCCACCCCCTTGACGTCCGTCGGCAGGCCCATGGCCACCGCCGAGCGCGGGCAGGTGCGGAACAGGTTGGAGATGATGCGAAAGCCCTTGGGAAACCCCGCGAACCCGTCGAACAGCAGCGCCTGCGACTCGATGTCGCCCATGTGCTCGGTGAGCGCCCCCACGTCCGTGTCGAGGTCCGCCCCCTCGATGTGCTTGATCTCGCCCATGGCGTCCAGCCGCTCGATGTAGCTCCGCATGTCGGTTACCGGTTGCATTCAGTTCTCCCTTCCCGCCCGTTATGACCCGCTTCAAAAGGCCTGTACCGCGCCCATTCCCGGTCGGCGAACACCGTTGCGGGACGGGCACTTTCCTTCTTTGAGCCGTACCATAGTCTCGGGGACATTTCGAGTCCGCGGTTGCCACCGGCCGGAGAGTCTGAAAGGTCTGAGGGAACGTGGAAAGGAGCAGATAAGGCATGGAAGCCGGAAGCCGGGGACCGTCATGAGCGGACTGGTCTGGGGGTTGTGCGGCGCCGGGCTGATCGGCGTTTCCGATTGCGTGGCGCGGGTGACGGCGAGCCGCGTCTCCCTGTCCGTGCTCATCGCGCTCATCATGATCGTTCCGTTCGCCGTCATGACGATCTGGTTCGCGGCGAGCGGCGGCTGGCCGGCATGGAACGCCTGGGGCTGGGGCGCCTCGGTTGTGTCCGGCCTGCTGAACGTCGCGGTGCTGGCCCTGCTGTTCCGCGCGCTGGTGCGGGGTCCGGTGACGGTGGCCTCCCCCGCCACGTCGAGCTTCACGGTGATGCTCGTGGCGTTGAACGTGCTGGCCGGCCATCCGTATCACTGGCTGCACGGGGTCGCGGCGTTGACGGTCTTCGGCGGAGTGGCGATGCTGGCCCAGCCCGAGCGGCCGGGGAAGGAGCACTACGACCGCGCCTGGCTGCGCGTGACCGCGCTCCTGGGACTCGGCGCCGCCGTGACGGTGGCGCTGCGCATGTTCCTCGCACAGGAGGCCGGCACCGCGCTCGGCCCGGTCCCGGCGGTCTACCTGAACCGCGCCTTCGCTCTGGCGGGCTCGCTGGGCTTCATGGCCCTCCAACGGCGACAAGGTCCGCTGGCCTGGCCGCGCGGCACGACGTGGCCCCTCGTATTGTTGCAGGCGGTCCTGGAAACGGGGGCCCTGGGCCTGTTCCTGACCGGCTCCGCCGGCGGCGAACGCGTCGGCGCCGCCATCGGCTTCTCCTGCTTCGCCGCCGTCACCGCCGTCGCCGCGCGGATCTGGCTGGGGGACCGCATCGGCCTCCGGCGGCTATGCTGGATGGCCGTAGTCGCCGCCGGCGTGGCCACGGCCGCCGCCGCCACGCCGTGAGAACACTCGTCAGGTGCAAATCAAGCCATGTCAGTCGTCCAGTCGGTTCCGGCGCTTGGGTACAGACCCTCGGTGACTTGGCCGTCCCACCTGGCAACCAACTCCGGTCACTGCACGTAAATCTTCTTGGCGGCCTCAAGCCCGAGGACCACCTCGTCCTTGCCCACCCGCAGGCTGATGGTGCCGAGAGACGGGGCGACGTCGAGGATGCCGATGGTGGCGCCGGGGCGGACGTTGTGGTCGTACAGGAACGAGAGCAGCCGCTCGTCGCGCTCTCCGGTCTCTGTGATGCAGCGGAAGATGACCTCGGTGCCCGCTTCCGCCGTGTTGAGGGTGATCCACTGCCGGCGCGGCGAAGCCTCTCCCTTTACGGGTATGGGGTTGCCGTGGGGGCAGGTGGAAGGATTGTCGAGGATGGCGGCCAGGCGCTCCTCCACCACCGGCGAGATGGCGTGCTCCAGGTGGTGCGCCTCCTGGTGGGCCGTGACCCAGTCGAGGCCCAGCAGGTCGGTGAGGAGCCGCTCGGTGAGGAAGTGCCGGCGCAGGATGGCCTCGGCCACATCCCGGCCCTTGGGGGTCAGGTAGATGTTCTTGCGCCGCTCCACGCGCACGAACTCTTCCTTCTCGAGCCGCCGCAGGGCGCTGAACATGGTCGAAGGCGTTACGCCGATGTCTTCCGCCACCCGCGCGGCGATGACCTGGTCGTTCTCCTCCGCCAAGCTGTAGATAGCCTTGAGATAGTCTTCGGTCGCTTCCGAGCGCTTTTCAGCCACGATAACCTCAACCGTGCGACGGGAGAACTGTTGCGCGGCCTCGTCCTCAGGCCGCGTCTCCGGCGCCACCGGTACTGTAGATCTGTTGCGCCAGGTAGTTCTCCTGGCCGACCTCCTCCATCAGGCGGAGTTGCGCTTCGATCCAGTCGGCGTGATTTTCCTCGTCCGCGAGAATCTGCTCCAGCAGCTCGCGACTCACGTGGTCCGCCTGTTCCTGGCATGTCGCGATGCTCTCCTGCAGCACCTTGATGGCTTCCACTTCCAGGCCGTGGTCGTTCTCGAACTGCTCCTTGACGGTTTTCCCCACCATGATCTTGTCGTAACCGGCAACGTTGGGAACCCCGTCCAGGATCAGGATGCGGTTGATGATCCGGTCCGCGTGCTCCATCTCCTCGATGGATTCCTTGAAAATGACTTGGTCCAGGACCTGGTAGCCCCAGTTCCGGCACATGCGCGAATGCATGAAGTATTGGTTGATCCCGGTGAGCTCTTTCCGCAGAACGTCGTTGAGCGCCTTGAGGACCCTGGGGTCGCCTTTCATGTGTTTTCCTCCTCCGCAAATGGGGTTCACCGCTCACTTTAGCGGGAAACACATCTCTACGGTATCCCCACGCGGTCGAAGATTCGGATGGCGGTCGCGCGGTTCCTGGCGACCTTGGTCATGTCGATGTCGTCAGCCTTGAACCTGCCCCACGATTCCACAAGGCCGGACCAGGGCACGCCGGGCTTGACCGGATACTCGAAGTTCTGCTCCGCGTACATCTTCTGGGCCAGGTCGTCGCTCAGGAATTCCAGCAGCTTGACGGCGTTGTCCTTCCGCTGCGCGTGCCTGGTGACGCCGGCGCCGCTGATGTTCATGTGGGCGCCGCGGCCCTTCTGGTTGGGGAAGAAGACGAACACGGACTCGGCCCACGCGATCTGCTTCTCGTTGGTGAGCATCTTGCCCATGTAGTAGGTGTTGCCGAGGGCCAGGTCGCATTCGCCCGCGAAGACCGCCTTGACCTGCGCGCGGTCATTTCCCTGAGGCTTGCGCGCCAGGTTGGCCTTCAGTCCCCGAGCCCATTCCTCGGCCTTGGCCTCGCCGTGGTGCGCCACGAGGGACGCGAGCAGGGCCACGTTGTAGACGTGCTGCGACGAACGGATGCAGATGCGGCCCTTCCACTTGGGATCGACCAGGGCCTCGTAGGTGGAAAGGTCGCCGGGCTTCACGCGTTCCCTGGAGGCGTAGACGACGCGGGCGCGCCTCGTGAGGGCGTACCACAGGCCCGACGGGTCCCGGTCGTGCGACGGAATGTTCGCCATGAGCTTCTTCGACTTCACCGGCTGCAGGACGTCCGCTTCCACGGCGTCGTTGATCCGCCCGATGTCCACGGTCAGGATCATGTCGGCGGGGCTGTTCCGGCCCTCGCGCTTGAGGCGTTCGATCATTCCCTTGGGCGCGAACACGACGTTGGTCTTGATGCCGGTCTGTTGGGTGAAGGCGTTCAGCATCGGCTTGATCAGGAACGGCTGCCGGTAGGAGTAGATGTTGACCTCGCCGTCCGCGACGGCGGTCCCCGCGACACCCATGGAGAGGCCGACGATGGCCGCCAAGGACACCAGCATCCTGTTCGCCAACTGTCTTCCTGCCATTGATTAGGTCTCCCTTCGCGATATATTTCCGGCCTCCATACTCCAAATATCTCTTTAGTGCAATAGCAAAAGTTTGTTTGACCTAATTTTTTCTTTTGCCTATAAACGCCAGGGTGGTCACGCCATCACGACGGCCATGCGCGGGTGGGCCTTGGTGTTGGCCCGGCTGGCTTGTATTCCCGGCGGCGACCTTCTAATTTCCTGGAACAGACGGAGACGAATGTCCTCATGTACCTCGACCGGCGACTGCTGACCCACACCCGCGGCGTGCGCGTGCGCATCGCCGCCGCCGTCGTGCTCGGCCTGTGCGCCGTGGCCGCGGGCATCTCGCGGCTGGCGTTCTCCGGGCTGGTCATCGCCGGCGTGCTCACCGGGCGGCCGTTCTCGTCGTTGATCCCCTACCTCGGGGCCGTGGCCGGCTTCATCGCGCTGCGCGCGGTGTTCCAGTACCTGCGCGACGTGGTGAGCCAGGAAACGGCGGCGCGGGTCAAGAACACGCTCCACGGCAAGCTCTACGGGCACGCCCTCGACTTGGGACCCGGCCACTTCAACCAGGAGCGCACCGGCGACGTGCTGCTGTCCCTGGGCGAAGGGGTGGAGCGGCTCCAGGTCTTCTACGGCCAGTTCCTGCCGCAGATGGTGGTGGCCGCGGTGGCGCCGGTGCTGATCTTCTTCCTCATGGCCTCCTTCGACGTGGTCATCGGGATCATCTTCGTGGTCTTCGCGCTGATCACGCTGGTGACCACGCCGCTGTTCATGGTCTACAACGAAGAGACCAGCCGGCGCCGGCGCGCGTCCTACGGCGCCTTCAGCGCCGACTTCCTGGACAGCATCCAGGGCATCGCCACCCTCAAGATCTTCGGCCGGAGCCGCGCCCAGGGCGCGCGCCTCGCCGAGCGCGCGCGCCACCTCTACCGCACCACCATGGGGGTGCTGGCGGTCAACATGGTGTCCGTGGGCATCACCACCTTCGGCATCCTCGGCGGCACCGCCTGCGCCCTGGGCTGGGGCGCGCTCAAGGTGAGCGCGGGCGAGCTGGAGCTGCGCTCGCTCATCGTCATCCTGCTGATGGGCGCGGAGATCTTCCGCCCCATGCGCGAGCTGATGGTCCTTTACCACCAGGGCATCGACGCCATGGCCTCGGCCGAAGGCATCTTCAAGCTGCTGGAGGCGCCGGTGACGGTGCGCGCGCCCGAGCCCGCCGAGGCCGCCACCGAGACGGCCTTCTCTCCCGAGGTCCGCTTCGAGGACGTCCACTTCGCGTACCGGGAAGGCGCCCGGCCCGCGCTCCGGGGCGTCTCATTCGATCTCCGCCCCGGCGAGAAGCTCGGCGTGGTGGGCCCCAGCGGCGCCGGGAAGTCCACCTTGGTGAACCTGATGCTGCGCTTCGGCGACCCGCAGGAGGGGCGCGTGCTCCTGGGCGGGCGCGACATCCGCGCCGTCCCGCTGCCCGTGCTGCGCCGGCACATCGCCGTGGTGGCCCAGGACATGTACCTCTTCTACGGCACCATCGCCGACAATCTGCGCATGGCCCGGCCGGAGGCGACGCCGGAAGAGATCGAGGCGGCGGCGCGCGCGGCCAACATCCACGACTTCATCGCGGGGCTGCCCCAGGGCTACGACACCGTGGTGGGCGAGCGCGGCGCGCGCCTGTCCGGCGGCGAGCGCCAGCGCATCGCCATCGCCCGGGCGATCCTCAAGGACGCGCCCATCCTGGTGCTCGACGAGGCGTTGTCCAGCGTGGACGCCCAGAGCGAGGCGGTGATCAACGAGGCCCTGCGCAAGCTCATGGAGGGGCGCACCACGCTGATCATCGCGCACCGCCTGTCGAGCGTCATCCACGCCGACCGCATCCTGGTGCTGGAACGCGGGCAGGTGGCGGAGACCGGCGGCCACGCGGAGCTCTTGGCGGGCGGCGGCACCTACGCCCGGCTCATGGCGGCCCAGGCCCACGCGGGCGGCGCCGAGGCGCTGGAGGAGCAGGAGACGTCGGCCGAGGAGCCGGACACGGTGGAAACCGAGCCCGCCGCCGTCCCGGTGTCCGGGGACGCGCGCGCCGCGGCGCCGCTTTCCGCCTTCACCGTGCTGCGCAGGCTGGGGGCGCTGGTGCGCCCGTTGCTGCGCAAGGTGGCGGTGTCGTTCTCGGCCGGGGTGCTGTTCCAGGCGTCGGTGGTCGGCGCGGGCGCGGCCAGCGCGCTGCTGGTGGGGCAGCTCATCGCGGGCGAGAGCATCGTCTTCCACCTGGTCGTGCTGGGGGCGGTGGTGACGCTGGCGTCGGTGCTGTCCTGGGCCGACTGCTGGCTGCCCCACGACCTCGCCTACCAGCTCCTGGCCGAGATGCGCATCGACTTCTACGACACCCTGGACCCGCTGGCGCCCGCGTACCTGTCGCGGCGCCGCTCCGGCGACCTGGTGAGCATCGCCGGCGGCGACGTGGAGACCGTGGAACTGTTCTTCGCCCACACCATCTCCCCGGCCTTCATCGCCGTGGTGGTACCCGTGGGCATCCTCACCGTGCTGGGCCTGGTGGCGTGGCCGCTGATGCTGGCGCTGGCGCCCTTCCTGGTGCTGCTGGCGCTGTCGCCGTTCATGGCGCAGAAGCGCTCGGACAAGCTGGGGGGCGCGGTGCGCCGGGAGCTGGGACAGCTCAACGCCCACCTGGTGGACAGCATCCAGGGCATGCGCGAGATCGTCGCCTTCGGCCACGAGAAGCGCCAGCTCGCGTCGGTGCTGGCCAACAGCCTGAAGCTCGCCCGGGCGCAGCTCGCGTTCCACCGGGACCAGGCGGTGCAGGCGAGCCTGAACGAGGCGGTGACCGGCATCGGCGCCCTGGCCGTGCTTGGCACCGGCGTGTACCTGGTGGGCCAGCTCCAGATGGAGCGGGCGCTGCTGCCGCTGGCCAGCGTGCTGGCGCTCCTGGCCTTCGGCCCCATCACCGACATCGCGCGCACGTTCAAGGAGCTGATGGAGACGCTGGAGTCCGGGCGGCGCGTGTTCGCGGTGAAGGACGAGCCGGTGCCGGTGCGGGACGGCGCCGGCGTGCCCGTGCTCGCGGCCAACGGCCACACGCCGCCGGCCATCCGTTTCGACCATGTGAACTTCGGCTACGACGCCGGCAACGGCCTGGCGCTGCGGGACGTGTGCCTGGACGTGGAGCCGGGCCAGACCATGGCGCTGGTGGGGCCGTCCGGCGCGGGCAAGAGCACCTGCGCGCACCTGCTGCTGCGCTTCTGGGACCCGGCCGGCGGCACCGTGAGGCTGGCCGACCGGGACCTGCGGGACTTCACCCTGGATCACCTGCGGGCGCAGGTCTCCCTGGTGTCCCAGGACACCTATCTCTTCAACACCTCGCTACGCGACAACCTGCGGCTGGGGGCGCCGGAGGCCTCCCAGGAGCAGGTGGAAGAGGCCGCGCGCCTGGCCCACATCCACAACTTCATCGCGCGCCTGCCCGAGGGCTACGACACCGTGGTGGGCGAGCGCGGCGTGCAGCTCTCCGGCGGCCAGCGGCAGCGCATCGCCATCGCCCGGGCGCTGCTCAAGGACGCCCCGGTGCTGGTCCTGGACGAGGCCACGTCGCACCTCGACGCCATCAACGAGGAGCTGATCCAGCAGGCGCTCGCCGAGCTGGTGCAGGGCCGCACCACCCTCGTCATCGCCCACCGCCTGTCCACCATCCGCGACGCCGACCGCATCGTCGTGCTCGACTCCGGCGCCATCGCCGAGCAGGGCACCCACGACGACCTGCTGCGCGCCAACGGCCTCTACGCCAACCTGGTCATGACCCAACTCGTCAGCGCCGCCGAGCCGGCGCGGATGGAAGGAGTATGAATGATGTTGTCTCTGCGGCAGTCCCGTCTTTTGTTCCGTCGTGCCCGCTTCGTCCCGAGGCCTTTCCACGCGTTGCTCGTCGCCATGCTGCTGGCGCTCCCCGCCGCGCTCCACGCCGCCTCCCCGCGCGTGGTCACCACCGTGGCGCCCATCACCAGCATCGTCGAGAACGTCGCCGGGGATCGGGCCGAGGTCACCGGCATCGTCCCCGAAGGGGTGAACTCCCACACGTTCCGGCCGGTGCCGTCCGACGCCCGCATCATGGCGCGGGCGGACCTCATCATCCTGAACGGCCTCTACCTGGAGATCCCCACGCTGAAGCTGGCGCGCGCCAACAAGCGCGCGGACACGCCCATCCTGATGCTGGCCGACCGCACCCTGGCCGAGAAGGACTACGTCTTCGACTTCAGCTTCCCCAAGGATCAGGGCCATCCCAACCCGCACCTGTGGCCCGACCCCGCGCACGTGATGACTTACGCACGCCTAGTACGCGACGCCCTGATCGCGGCCGACCCGGCGGGCCGCGCGGTGTACGAGGCCAACGCGGAGCGCTACCTGGCCCAGCTCGATGCCCTCGACAAGGCCATCGCAGCAGCCGTGGCCACCGTGCCGGAGCGCAACCGCCGGCTCCTCACCTACCACGACTCCTGGCCCTACTTCGCCAAGCGCTACGGCTTCACGGTCATCGGCGCGGTGCAGCCCTCGAGCTTCGCCGAGCCGAGCCCGCGCGAGGTGGCCCGGCTCATCGACCAACTGAACACGGAGCGGGTGCCCGCGGTGTTCGGCTCCGAGGTGTTCCCGAGCCCGGTGCTCCAGCAGATCGCCCGGGAGGCGGAGACCCGGTTCATCGACAGCCTGCGGGACGACGACCTCCCCGGTGAGCCCGGCGAAGCCGTCCACTCGTACACCGGCATGATGCTGTCCAACATCCGCACCATCGTCACCGCCCTGGGCGGCACCGCCGCCGCCCTCGACGCCGTCGACCCGGCGCCGGTGGCCGGGCATCACGCGCGCTACCGGTAGAAAAATGGCGTCCTTCGACTTCGCTACGCTACGCTCAGGACGAACGGGGTTGACATTATCTGCAACACCAGGACAACCGAAGTTGCTTCACCAAGCCTGTCCTGATTTCGAAGGCGCAGCTCAAACGGTTGCAGGAGCCCCTTTCAACCCGTTCGCCCTGAGCGTAGCGTAGCGAAGTCGAAGGGCGCCATCCTTCCTGGAAAGAAAGGAACGAATCCCATGATCAACGTAGACTACCCCATCATCGACGGCGACGGGCATGTGGTGGAGCCGGACAAGGAGATGGCCCAGTACCTGCCGGAGCGGTTCCGGCGTATTCCGGGGAACCGCGATTACTCGCTGTTTCCCCAGGACGCCTGGGCCTTCGGCGTGGTGGACCCGCACAAGCAGGACGTGCCGGACGCGGCCATGTGGCTGAGCTTCCTGGACGAGGCCGGCATCAGCGCCACCGTGCTCTACCCGAGCAACGCCGCGGCCGTGGGCATGGTGCGCCGGGTGGAGTGGTCGGTGGACCTCGCGCGGGCGTACAACGACTGGCTCCACGACAAGTTCATGCGGCAGAGCGAGCGCCTGCTGGGAGTCGCGTTGCTGCCGGTGCACGACGTCGGCGCCTGCGTCACCGAGCTGCGCCGCTGCGTGGGCGAGTTGGGCTTCGTCGGCGCCATCCTGCCGTCCATCTCGTCGCCGCTCATGGCCTACGGCAACCCGGAGTTCGATCCCATCTTCGCCACCGCCAACGAGCTGGACACCATGGTGGCGATCCACGGCGGCTTCGTGGGCGCACACAACTTCGCCGACCCGCTGCGCACCTACCGCGAGGTCCGCTCCCTCAAGCACGTGGTGCCGCTCATGAGCCACGCCACCAGCATGATCTCCCAGGGTGTGTTCGACCGCTACCCGAACCTGCGGGTGGCCTACCTGGAGGCCGGCTGCGGCTGGGTGCCCTACCTGATGGACGTGCTCGACGAGCAGTTCGAGCGCAAGGGCGCCGGCGACCTCAAGCGCAAGCCCAGCGAGTACCTGATGGACCCCAACGTCTACTTCTCCTTCGAGATCGAGGAACGGACCCTGCCCTTCTTCATCCAGCTCCTCGGCGACGAAAAGCTCGTGTGGCCCTCCGACTACCCGCACGAGCGCCCGCGCGCCGAGTTCTTCGGCGACCTCCCGGCGTTCTTCGCCCGCGAGGACGTCTCCGCCGAATCGAAGCGCAAGATCCTGTCGGAGAACCCGAAGCGGCTGTACAGGATTTGAGGGGCGTTTTTTGAAATGGCGTCCTTCGACTTCGCTCGGCAGACCTCGCTACGCTCAGGACGAACGGTGGTGGTAGGCTGCGATCGAACCGTGGTGGTACGACAACGTCCATTGAACGTAAACTCGCGAAGTCTTGGACAGGCAGAGAAGCAATGACTTCCGAAAAGCACACCGACAGGGTCCATCATGTGCACGGCCGGCTGCACGGGCACCGGCATGCGGAGGGGCGTGAGTGGAGCGAGCAGGGGCGGCCCATCGTGGAGCTGGTGGACGTGTCCAGCGGCTACCGGCAGACGCTGGGGATCGCGGACGTGAACCTGAAGCTGTGGCCGGCGCAGTTCCTGGCGGTGGTGGGGCCCAACGGCGGCGGCAAGACAACGCTCTTGCGCACCATCCTGGGGCACATCCGGCCCCGGCAAGGGCGGGTGACGGTCCACGGGACGACGGCCGCCGGCTCTTCTCTTGGCGCCGTGGGCTACGTGCCGCAACTGGAGCAGATCGACCTGAGCTTTCCCATCACGGTGGAGGAGGTGGTGCTGCTGGGACTGTCGCGGCAAAGGCGCTGGTTCCGCGGCACCCGCGCCGAGGAGCGCGACCGGGCGCACGAGATCCTGGAGCGGCTGAACCTGCTGGAACTGCGGCAGCGGCAGATCCGGGAGCTTTCCGGCGGGCAGCAGCAGGCGGCGTTCATCGCCCGGGCGCTGCTGGGCGAGCCGGAGCTGATCCTGCTGGACGAGCCCACCTCGGGCCTGGACATCCGCTCGCGCGACGAAGTGGTCCATTTCCTCCACGAAATCAACCACTCGGGCGTGGCCATCCTCATCACCAGCCACGACCTCAACTGGGTGGCGGCGCACCTGCCGTGGGTGGTGTGCCTCAACCGCCACGTCATCGCCGAGGGGGACCCTCAGGCGGTCTTCAACCCCCAAGTGCTGGGGGAGACCTACAAAGGCGAGATGGTGGTGCTCCAGCACGGCGACATGATCATGGTGGGGGAGCGGCCCCATTCTCCCAACGGGCGGTGACACTTCCATGGGTCCTTCGCCGAAGCGCCTCGACCGGCGGCCCGCGCGCCGGGCGTTCATGTCCAAGCGCGCGCCGGCGGGCTTCCGCCGCGGTCACGAGGACCGGTCGTGAACACGCTCCTCGAACCCTTCGCGTATGAATTCTTCCGCAACGGCATGATCGCCTCGGTCATCGTCGGGGCGGTGTGCGGCTACGTCGGGGTCTATGTCGTGCTCCGGCGCATGAGCTACATCGGCCACGGGCTCGCCCACGCGCTCTTCGGCGGCGCGGTGCTGAGCACCATCGTCGGGGTCAACTTCTTCATCGGCGCCGGCGTGTGGGCGCTGGTGAGCGCGGTGCTGATCCACCTCATCAGCCACCGCCGCCTGGTGGGCGCGGACGCCGCCATCGGCGTGGTGACCACGTCGAGCTTCGCCCTGGGCGTGGCCGTGGTTTCCACCTACCGGCGCTTCACCCTGGACTTCGAGGCCGCGCTGTTCGGCAACCTCCTGGGCATCACCGCCACGGACCTCTGGGTCATCGCCCTCACCTCGGCGGCGGTGGCCTTCGTCATGATCGTCATCCGCCACGAGCTCCTGTTCTCGACCTTCGACCCGGAGGTGGCGCCGGTGTACGGCATCTCCACCGGCCGCACCGAGCTGATCTTCATCCTGCTGCTGGCGGTCACGGTGGTGGCGTCCACCCGCATCCTGGGCGTCACGCTGGTGTCGGCGGCGGTGGTGATCCCGCCCGTCATCGGCCGCTACCTGACCCAGCGCTTCCAGACCCTGCTCCTCATCACCCCGATCATCGGCGCGGTGTGCGCCGCGACCGGCATGTACCTCAGCTACTTCATCGACATCTCCTCCGGGGCCATGATCGTGCTCACCTTCGCGCTGGTCTTCTTCCTGGTCGGCGGCCGGCGCTGGCTGCGCGGGAACCGGTAGGACCGGACGACACTCCGGGGCAGAACTCATCGCCGGTTCATGCTTTAATTGTAGGACCTGTTCGAACAAGCCGGTTATGGACTTCCGCAACTACAAGATGTGTCCCCGCACCAGGATTGGCCGCTTGGCCGTGACCGCCGTGGCGGTGTTGCTCTGGGCGAGCTCGACCGCGGCTCAGGCGGACGCCGGCGCGGCGCGCTACCTGGTGTCGCGCTACCTCAAGGCGGTGTACGCCCAGGACTACGCCGAGGCTTACCGGCACGTCTCGAAGCGCGACCGGGAGGCCAAGAGCGAAGCGGACTACCTGCGCGAGAACCCGTCCTTCACCGGCGCGGCCGCGGAGTTGGCGCGCGGGCTGGCGCAGCAAATCGAGGTGGGGCCCCTGTCCCTGGAGACCCGCGGCGACAGCGCCACGGTCCGTTTCGAAATAAGCCTCCCGGACGCCAATTCCCCCGAGCTGGAGAAGCTCTTCGCCGGTTTCGACCCGGACGAACTGAACCGCCTGACGGCGGAACAGCGCGGGCAAATCCTCGACGCGGTCGCCCGGATGGCGCGCGCCGGCACCCTGCCCGTCGTCACCGGGGAAGAGTCGCTGGAGCTTCTGAAAGAGGACGGCCGCTGGGCTGTGTTCCACAACTGGAGCGACGCGGTGCGGGTGTTCTTCCATGCCGAGGTCAAGGAAGGGCTGCCCTGGGCCTTCGAGCCGGTACAGGAGATGGTGCTGGCCCAGCCGGGGGAGACCCTGCACGCCGCCTACCGCGCGCGCAACCTGTCGGACCGGACCGTCACGGCCAAGGCGCGCCACGTGGACACGCCGAAGGAGGCGGCCGCCAGGTACCTCGACATCATCCAGTGTTTCTGCTTTCTGCGGCAGGTCCTGGAACCCGGGCGGGAAACGGAGCTTCCGCTCGTGTTCCGCGTGGACTGGGACACGCCGCGCGCGCACGATGAGTTCCACGTGACCTACCAGTTCTTCCCGAGCGACAAGTTCCCCGGCGAGAACGGCACGGCCGCCGCGCGGGAACAGGTGCAGGCGCAAGCGCAGGGCACCCTGGAAGTCCGGGTCAAGGACCACCGCGACGCCATCGACGACTTCCGCAGCGTGAATCTGCGCTTGGGGAAGCTGCGGCTGGCGCCCAATGCCCGCCTGCGCTCCTCCGATCCGGGATGGCTCGAGCTGACGCCGCAACTGGACCGCATGGACCTGACCCGGTACAAGGACGGGAAGGCCGCCGCCACGGTGTACCGGGGCGCGCTTGCGCCGGGGCGTTTCGCGGCCGTCGACCTCCAGGTGGCGGAAATCCGTGGCATTCTGGCGAAATCCGGTTCGCCGGGCTCGGTCAAGAACGCGGTGAAACCGATCCGCCTCGGTTTCGAGGTGAAGCCGGGCGTGACCACCGTGGTGGTGCTGGACCTGGATCTGCTCGACTTGAGCGATCATCCCGGGCGCGGCTACGAGCTGCTCATCAAGGGCTACGAGCTTTACGAAGACGGCCGCCTGCTGCGGAGGATTCCGCCCGCATAGCCGGGGTTCACGCCATGACGCAACCGCGCTTCGCCATACAGGTGACCGTCGGCACCGTGCTGTTCGTCGTCCTCGCGGGGCTCGTCGTCCAACAGGTTCGTACAACTCCGGCGATACCCCGCCAGCCCGTCCTGCAGGAGTTGGCGCGCTACGGCCCGGCGCCGGACTTCTCGCTGGTGGAACGCAGCGGCAGGCCCGTATCGGCCGGCGACCTGCGCGGCCGCGTGTGGATCGCGGACTTCATCTACACCACGTGCCAGGACACCTGTCCGCTGCAGAGCCGCTCCATGGCCGCGGTGCAGGCCGACCTGAAGGACTACGGCGACCTCCGCTCGGTGTCCATCACCGTGGATCCGCTGACCGATTCCACGGCCCTGCTGTCCGCGTACGCGGACCGGTACGGAGCCGACCCGGACCGCTGGCTGTTCCTCACCGGCGACGTGGAGCAGATCCGCCGCATCGTCCAGGACGGCTTCCGCCTGAGCGCCGCCCCGGTGGACGGCGCCACCCCCGACCCGGTCGTGTTCCACAGCTCCCGCTTCGTGCTGGTGGACCGCGACGGCGAGATCCGCGGCTACTACGACAGCAACGACCCCCAGGCGCTGAAACGCCTGCGCGAGAACGCCCGCGGCCTGCTGGCCGGGAAGGCGTAAGCGCGGCCGTCCCGGTACGTCATTTCCGCGCCGCTTTCTTGTTTTGCCGGCGCCGCGTTGATAGATTCTCACGAGAGTTCAATCCGCCGGCTGGACATGACCTGCCGGCCATCCCGAGGGAGTAATCCAGTGGCCAAGGCATCCAGGAAAAGAGGGGCGCGAGGACCGCGGGCACCGCGGCAGCAGCAGGCCGCGGCAACGCCGACACAGCCAACCCCCAACTGGCCGGTGCTGGGGCTGTCCGCGGTGGGGCTGGTGCTCGCGGGTTACCTGACCGGCACGGCCTGGTCGGGCGGC
The DNA here is from genome assembly GCA_028818775.1 of Deltaproteobacteria bacterium. Taxonomy (NCBI): domain Bacteria; kingdom Pseudomonadati; phylum Myxococcota; class Myxococcia; species Deltaproteobacteria bacterium. Next base: position 21,879 of record JAPPNE010000104.1, read on the forward strand.
GAGGCCGCTTTCTGCGAGGCCGGGGCCGACTGCGACATCGTGCTCCACAGCCGCTGGTCGGAGCTGCTGGGTCTGCCCACCTCGCTCTGGGGGTTTCTCGTGTACGCGGTGCTGGCGGGGGCGGCGCTCATCAAGCGCCGGAGCCGGCGCTGGAAGGTCCTGGCCGCGGTATCGCTCTTCGGCGTGGCCTACAGCCTGTACCTGACGTACGTCTCCCTGTTCGTGCTGGAGGCCGCGTGCCAGTACTGCCTGACCTCCCTGGCGCTCTTGTCCGTCATCTTCATCGTGACGCTCGCGCAGGTCCGCCAGGTCAGCCATCGCGTGCCCTGGAGACCCTGGCTCGGCGCGAGCTTCGGCGCCGCCGCGGTGGGGGTGCTGGCGGTGCACCTGGTCTTCTACTCGGGCGTGACGGTGAACGCGTCGGCGAACGAAGACCCGTGGTTGCGGGGATTGGCCGTCCACCTCGACGATGTCGGGGCCAAGATGTACGGGGCGTTCTGGTGCCCGGCCTGCGAGAGCCAAAAGGAACTGTTCGGCGCTTCCGCCAAGCGCATTCCCTACGTCGAATGCAGTCCCGCCGGACGCAGCGGGCCGACGGCGTCGACGTGCCTGGCGGCGGGTGTGCGCTCCTATCCCACGTGGACCATCAAGGGCCAGCGTCACGTCGGTGTGCTGACGCCGGCGGCGCTGGCGGACCGGAGCGGTTTCGCCGGGGTCAAGACCCCGCAAAAGGAGGGCGGCTGATGCGGCGTTTCGGGATGGGCCTCGCGGCCCTGCTCTTCATGGCGGCGGCTCCGGCCTGGGGCGATCCCGGCAAGTACCCGGAGTACGCCAAGGTGGATTCGTCGGACAAGATCGCGGTCCGGTATATCCGGGTTGAGGAACTGGTCCAGCACATCCTCGACCGCAAGCCGCTGATCCTCGTGGACGTGCGGCAACCGCTCGACTACTCCATGGGCCACATCAAGGGGGCGCGCTCCATCCCTCTGGGGACATTCTATCGGGGCGCCGACCTCGTGCCTCGGGAGGGCCTCGTCGTCCTCTATTGAGCGTGCCCGCGGCACTTGGCCAGTTTGGCCTACAAGATTCTTTACAAGCAGGACTACCGCAACATGGTCGTGCTCTACGAGGGGCTTCCGGGGTGGACCGAGAAGGGCTACCCGGTGGACGGCGATTCGTAGTGTCGCCTGGATTCCCGCCCCCGATCGGGGTCGAGGGCAAGCTTTCGCGGAAATGACGTTTCGGGGTGCGGCGGAAATCACCGCTTCTCGAACTGCTTCTTGCCCCAGAGGTTGTCCCACATTTCGTTGGTGATGGTGCCCACCACGTCGCGGGTCTTCTCCATGTCCTTGGCCACGGCCGGGCGGGCGGCGATGGTGTCGAACCAGCGGGTCAGGTGCGGGTGGTCGGCCATGTCCTGGCCCTGGCGCTCGTGCAGCCGGATCCACGGGAACACCGCCATGTCGGCGATGGAGTAGTCGCCGGCCAGGTACTCGTGCTCGGCGAGCCGCTTGTCCAGCACCCGGTAGATGCGCGCGCCCTCGCTGGTGTAGCGGTCGATGGCGTAGGGGATCTTCTCGCGCGCGTAGGCGCGGAAGTGGTGCGCCTGCCCGAGCATGGGGCCGACGCCGCCCACCTGGAACATCAGCCATTCCAGCACCTGGATGCGGGCGCGGGGTTCCGCCGGCAGGAACTTCCCGGTCTTCTCGGCCAGATAGATCAGGATGGCGCCGGATTCGAACACCGACAGGGGCTCGCCGCCCGGGCCGTCCCGGTCGAGGATCACCGGAATCTTGTTGTTGGGGCTGATCCTGAGGAAATCCGGGTCGAACTGCTCGCCCTTGCGCAGGTCCACCCAGTGAAGCCGGTAGTCCAGGCCCGTCTCCTCGAGCATGATGTGGATCTTCTGCCCGTTGGGCGTGGCGCTGGTGTAGAGCTCGATCATGGCGGCCTCCTTGCGGGACTTTCCGCGAGGCAGGATACTCCCAGGAGATTCGTATCCTTGCCTGCGGCGGGAATTCCTGCACATCTTACCATGTGCTTGAACGGGACAGCACCCTGGGAGGCTCCGACGGGATGGCGCCGGCCGCACGAATCATCACTCTCACCACCGACTTCGGCTACCGGGACCCTTTCGTGGGCATCATGAAAGGGGTGATCCACGGCATCGACCCGGCGGCCGCGATCGTGGACCTGACACACGGGGTGGCGCCGCAGGACGTCAGGGGCGGCGCGCTGGCGCTGGCGGCCGCGGTGGACTTCTTTCCCCCCGGCACCATTCACGTGGCGGTGGTGGACCCGGGAGTGGGCAGTGCGCGGCGCCCCATTCTCGTGGAGACCGACCGTGCCCGCTTTGTCGGCCCGGACAACGGGCTCTTGAGCCTCGCCGGGGGCCGGCAACGGCTGATCCGGGTGGTTCACCTGTCCAACCCGGACTACCACCTGCGGCCCACGAGCACGACCTTCCACGGCAGGGACGTCTTCGCGCCCGTCGCCGCCCATCTTTCCGCCGGGGTGCCGCCGGAGAAGCTGGGGCAAGCCGTCGAGAGCTTCAAGCGCCTGGAAGTACCCGAACCGCAACGGGAGGACCGCGGCATCGCCGGCGAGGTCATCTACATCGACGGTTTCGGCAACCTCACCACCAACATACGACGCGAGGACCTGGCGGCCTTCGATCCGTCGCAAGTAGCCGTGCGCATCGGCGCCCGTGTGGTCCGCGGCCTGTCCCCCAACTACGCCTCGGCCGGCGCCGGCAACTACCTCGCCCTGATCAATAGCTGGGGGCACCTGGAGGTCTCCCGGTGCGAGGGCAGCGCGCGATCCGGCCTCGACGCCCATGTCGGCACGCGGGTGCTTCTGCGGTGCGCTTGATGTGGTATTGTGTTGGCCGGCCCGTGGAACCGAACGGCCCGGGACACGTCCGCGGAGGTGGCGATGACAGACGAGCGGCTGAGCTGGGACCAGTACTTCATGACCATCACCCGGCAGGTGGCGGAGCGTTCCACCTGCACCCGCGCCAAGGTGGGCGCGGTGATCGTACGCGACCGGAGCATTCTCGCCACCGGCTACAACGGCTCGCCCGCGGGCATGCCCCACTGCACGGAGGTGGGCTGTCTCGTCTATGAATCCAGGAACCCCGACGGCGAGATCGAGCAGAACTGCTTTCGCACCATCCACGCGGAGATCAACGCCATCGCCCAGGCGGCCAAGAACGGCGCCAGCATCAAGGACGCCTCCATCTACATCACCCACACGCCCTGCATCCACTGCCTCAAGGTGCTGGTGAACACCGGCATCGGCGACATCTTCTACGAGAAGCCGTACAAGCTCGACACGGTGGCGGACATCCTGGAGCACACCGGCGTCCGGCTGCACCCGGTGACCATGCCGTAAGGTCCCCCGCCCACCTCGCCTGGATTCCCGCTTCCGCGGGAATGACGTTCCGGGGTGCCGGTGTCATTTCGCGCCGGACGAAAAAAGGCAGGAGCCCCGGATGGCGGCCCCTGCCTTTCGAGTGTCCCGTGCGCCGCATGCGGCGAAGCGGAAAACGGTTAGACCTTGCCCGCGAGCAGGAAGGCGATGATCAGGGCGTAGATGCCCAGGGCTTCGATGAGGGCCAGCGACAGGATCAACGGCGTGAAGATCTTGTCGGCGGAGTTGGGGTTGCGGCCGATGCTTTCCATGGCCGCGCCGCCCACCCGGCCCTGCGCGAGGGCGCAGCCGAACGCGGCGATGGCGATGCCGAGGCCCGCGCCCAGTGCGACGATGCCCGGGACCAGGCCGGCCGAGCCGCCGCCCGCGGCGTCCGCGGCGACGGCCACGCCCGACAGCAGCAGCGTGAAGAGTCCCGTCAGTACGAAGGCTGTGAGTTGCTTCATCTTTCTTTCTCCTTTCCGGCGCCGAGGCCGTTGCCGCCAGCCTCTCATCCTCATCCTCTCCGACCGGCAAACCGCGGCGTCAATGATCGTGGCTCAGAGCCAGAGACGCATAGATCATGCTCAACAGCGTGAAAACGAAGGCCTGGATGACGGACACCAGGGCCCCCAGCAGGTAGAACAGCACCGGGATCGCCACGTAGGTCAGGCCGGTGAAGATCTCCACCACCAGGTGGTCGGCGAACATGTTGAAGGCGAGCCGCAGACCCAGGGTGAGCGGCCGGAACATGTGCGAGAACACCTCGATCAGGAAGAACAGCGGCGCGATCACCAGGAACGGCCCCATGAACTGCTTGAGGTAGGCGCCGCCGTGCTCGCGCACGCCGAAGTAATGGTACGCCCCGAAGGAAACCAGGCCCATGCCGAGGGTGATATTGAGGTTGCTCGTGGGCGGCGAGAACCCGGGCACGAGGCCGATGAAGTTGGACAGCAGGATGAAGATGAAGAACGTCCCGTAGAGGGAGAGGTAGCGCCGGCCGTGGTGCCCGATGATGCTGTCGCTCAGGTTCGTGACGAACTCGATCAACAGCTCGAAGATGTTGACCAGGGTGATGCGGTCGCTGGGAATGACCGCGTTATGGGTGTCCAGCAGCCGGCGGCGCGCCGCGACAGCCAGACAGACCAGCAGCACCATGCTCACCACGGAGAAGAAGATCTGCAAGGGCACCCACCCTTGCAAGAAAGCGGGTACCAGGTCGTACCAAGTGAATGGATGATGTCCCATCGATGACTTACCTGCCGATTTTGGTATCGTACAGCCGATCCCACAAGAGCGCCAGGATCAGGCAGTTGACCCCCACCGCGAACGACACCGCGTCCGGCGAGATGCGGGTCAGCAACAACCAGGAGGCGCCCAGCAGGAAGCAGAACTTGAAGACCAGCAGGAAAATGCCCGCCCGGACCCGCCCCTTGCTCGCGAACGGCGTGATCACCCACCGGATGCCCACCGCCAGGAGCAGGAAGTTCACTCCCATGAACAGGCCGCCCAGCAAGAGCCCGCCGGGCTCCAGCCACTCCAGCGGAACGAGCGCCAGGAAACCCGCCACCAGAAGCCCGTGCCACAACTCCACGCGCCAGACCGGGAGGCCGCTCGCTTCCCAGCTCATCCGCGCTCCCTGGCGAAATGCCGCAAGAGCAACACGAGCCGGTAGAACGCCACCACCAGCCCCAAGAGCCCCAACACCAGCACCATCCAGGGAGAGCTGCCGAAGTAAGAGTCCGCGTAGTGCCCCAGCAGCAACCCGGCTCCCACCGTGGTGGGAAACTCGAACCCGATGGCGGTGTATTTGGCGGCCCGGAAGAGAACCGGGCTCTTTGCAGGTGGCCCGTCCCGGCCGTCCCGTGCGTCGCTCACTGAAACCGGTTTACTAACACGCGTACCGGGACCGGTCAACGGCACGGTCCGGTTGAGGACCACCGCAACGCCGGCGGCTCAACGCGGGGTCGCCGCCTCTTCCTCGGCCCAGTCCGCGAAGGCCTCCACCGTCGCGGCGATGTCCTGCTCCGTGTGGGCCAGGGAGACGAACCAGGACTCGAACTGGGACGGGGGCAGGTAGACGCCGCGGGCGAGCATGCCGTGGAACAGGCGAGCGAAGCGTTCCCGGTCGCAGGTCCTGGCGTCGTCGGGCGACGCCACCCGCTCGGGGCCCAGGAACAGCGTCAGCATGGAGCCCACGCGGTTGACCGTGCCCGGCACGCCCCGGGCCAGCACCTCACGGAGTCCCGTTTCGAGCAGGCGCCCCTTCTCCTCCAGCTCCCGGTACACGTCCGGCCCCTCCAGCGCCCTCAGGGTCGCGAGCCCGGCGGTGACGGTCACCGGGTTGCCGGAGAGCGTGCCCGCTTGGTACACGGGTCCTTCCGGCGCCAGGCGCGCCATGATGTCCCGCCGTCCGCCGAACGCCCCCACCGGAAGCCCTCCCCCCAGCACCTTGCCCAGGCAGGTGAGGTCCGGGGTTACGCCATAGCGTTCCTGGGCGCCGCCGCGCGCCACCCGGAACCCCGTGATCACCTCGTCGAAGATGAGGACGATGCCCTGCCGCGCCGTAACCTCCCGCAATCCTTCGAGAAAACCCGGCGCCGGCGGGATCACTCCCATGTTGCCGCACACCGGCTCGACGATCACCGCGGCCAGGTCCTCGCCATGCCGCTCCACCAGGCTCCGCACGGAATCCGCGTCGTTGAACCGGGCCAGCACGGTGCCGGCGGTGAAGCTCTCCGGCACGCCGGCGCTGTCGGGCAGGGAGAAGCTCTCCACCCCGGAACCTGCCTTGGCCAGCAAGGCGTCGACGTGGCCATGGTAGCAGCCGTCGAACTTCAGCACCTTGCTCCGCCCGGTGCAGCCCCGCGCCAGGCGGATGGCGCTCATGGTCGCCTCGGTGCCCGAGTTCACCAGGCGAAGCTGCTCGATGCCGCCCATGCGCTCGCGCACCAACTCGGCGATCTCCACCTCCTTCGCGGTGGGAGCGCCGAAGCCGGTCCCCTCGGGCACCGCCTCCACCACGGCCCGCACCACCCCGGACGGCGCATGTCCCAGGATCAGCGGCCCCCAGGCGCAGACGTAGTCGATGTACCCTCGCCCTTCGTGGTCGACGACCCTCGACCCCTCGGCGCGGGCGATGAAGAGCGGGTCGCCGCCGACGGCGTTCCACGCCCGCACCGGGCTGTTGACACCGCCGGGAACGACGTGCCGCGAACGTGCGACCAGATCCGCCGAGGACGGCCTTGGGCGGTTATCCAAACTGCACCTCGTTGCCTCTCTCCGGTCGCGCCGAAACGCGCCCGTCAGCCGGGCCTTTGTCTTTCCGGCGCCTCCGCTCACACGGAGGAGACGGCGAATCCAGCGATATCCTTACAGAAAAAATTCGGGTCCGTTTTTGGTATTGCAAACCGCCCTCAAAACCACTAAAAGGACGGTTTTTCTTTGGACACATCTCGTCAGCGAACGGGTTGAACACTCACCGCCTCCGCAAGGAATTCAGGCGGGGTTTCGGGTTCCGCTATGGCCTGAAACCGAAAACCATATCCTAAAAGTTGTCCACATCTGTGGATAATTTTGTTGACAACCATGGTCACGCAAGCACTCTAACTCTGCAAGAATACAATGAAAAAGCTCCCGCGTGAGATCCAGGACCGGTTGAAGGAAAGGCTCGGCTTACACGATTTCGAGACATGGATCAAACCCCTGACACTTAACGCGAGCGCGGGCGGCGAGATCACGATCGAGGTCCCCAGCATCCTGTTCCGCGATTGGCTGAACGAGAACTACCTCGACGCAATCAAGGAAGAGTTCAACCGCTACTACGGCGAGGCCGTACCCGTCGGCCTTTCGGTGAATCCGTCGCGCCCGGCCCGGGAGGCGCCGCCTCCGCCCAAACCCGCCGCCAAACCGGCGGATTCATCAACGCCGATCCCGCGCTACACCTTCGAGAACTTCGTGGTCGGCACCAGCAACCAGTTCGCGCATGCCGCGTGCCTGGCGGTGGCCAGCAGGCCCGCGGAGCACTACAACCCGCTGTTCATCTACGGCGGCGTGGGCCTCGGCAAGACCCACTTGGTGAACGCCCTGGGAAACCGGCTGATGGAGCAGGGTCCCGGCCAGAAGGTCGTCTACACGACCTCCGAATCGTTCATGAACCGCCTGATCACGTCTCTTCGGCGCGACCGCATGAACGAGTTCAAGAACCACTTCCGCAGCATCGACGTGCTCATCCTCGACGACATCCAGTTCATCGCGGGCAAGGAACGCACGCAGGAGGAGTTCTTCCACACCTTCAACTCGCTCTACGAGAACCACAAGCAGATCATCCTCACGTCCGACCGTTTCCCCAAGGAGATCCCGGACCTGGAAGACCGGCTGCGGAACCGGTTCGAGTGGGGCCTGACCGCCGACATCCAGCCGCCGGACATCGAGACGCGCATCGCAATCCTCATCAAGAAGGCCGAGGAGGAAGAGATCGACCTGCCGCACAAGGTCGCGGACTTCCTCGCCACCCACATCCGCTCCAACGTCCGCGAGCTGGAAGGGTCGCTCACCCGCCTCGGCGCCTTCGCCTCGCTCACCAGCGTCGAGATCACCATCGACCTTGCCCAGGAAGTGCTGAAGCACACCCTGAGGGAGAACGAAAAACAAGTCACCGTGCGCAACATCCAGAAAGCCATCTGCGAGCACTTCGACGTCAAGATCAGCGATCTCAAGTCCAAGCGGCGCACGAAAAACATCGCCGTCGCGCGCCAGGTGGCCATGTACCTCTGCCGCAAGTACACCGCCACGTCCTATCCCGCCATCGGCGCGGAATTCGGCGGGCGCGACCACTCCACGGTCATCCATGCCTCCAGGACCATCGAAAGGAAGGCCACCACCGACCCCGAGATCAAGGCCACGGTGGAACGCCTGGAGCGGCGGCTCAAGAGTTGAGTGGACACGCTGTGGAAAACCTGACACAGCCTGTTAAAACCCCGTTCATTTCAGCCATCACGCGGCCGGCTTCCACTAACAAGGGGCATGGCCGCGATTTTTTTTCCACCGCAATAATGCTTTAATGGCGGTAGGTTCCCGCGCCTATCCCGATATCCACAGGCACTACTGCTACTTCTGATATTTTCAAGAAGACAGAAGATACATAGGGGCCGGCGGGACTGGAGGATAAATGCAGATCCGAGCCAAACGCGAAGAGTTTCTGGACGCGTTGTACTGGAGCCAGAGCACGGTGGAGCGGCGCAATACCATGCCGATCCTGGCCAACGTGCTGGTGGAAACCCATGGCAATCGGATACGCCTCACCGGCACCGACCTCGAGGTGGGCGTACGCGCCAGCCTCAACGGCGAGATCCTTGTTTCGGGCAGCGTCACGGTGGACGCCAGGAAGCTCTACGAGATCGTGCGGGAGCTGTCCGAGGAATTCGTCGACGTGAAGCGGCTCGACAACGACCGGGTGGAGATACAGAGCGGCAAGTCGGTGTTCAAGATGGTGGGTCTTGACGCGCGCGAGTTCCCCGCGTTCGTGTCGAGCGGAGAGGCGGAGCGCAAGGAATGCCCGGCGCCGGCGCTGAAGGAGATGATCGACAAGACGATCTTCTCCATATCCACGGACGAGACCCGGTCCAACCTGAACGGAGCGTTGCTGCACGAGACGGAGAACAACCGGGTGCGCATGGTGACCACCGACGGGCACCGGCTGTCCCTGGTGCAGCGGGAAATCGGACCGCTGGGTATAGCCAAGGGAGTGATCGTCCCGCGCAAGGGGCTGGCCGAGTTGCGGCGGCTCCTGGAGGACCCCGCCGGCGACACCGTGTCCCTGGGTTTCACCGACAACATGGTGTTCGTGTGGAAGGGCGACGTCGAGATGTCCATCCGGCTGATCGACGGCGAGTTTCCCGACTACGACAAGGTCATACCGGCGGACAACAAGAACCGGGCGGACGTGGTTCAAGCCACGCTGTTCCGCGCCTTGCGCCGGGTATCGCTGCTCTCCAGCGACCGTTTCCGCGGCGTCCGGGTGGAGTTCACCGGCGGCACCATCGGGATTTCCGCCAACAACCCGGATCTCGGGGAGGCGGCGGAGGAAGTGGACGCGGAGTACGAGGGCAACCGCATCGTCATCGGCTACAACGCCCAGTACCTGCTGGAGATACTCAACGTCATGGAACAGGACGACCACGTCGAGATGGGCCTGATGGACGACGAAAGCCCCACGGTGGTGCGCCGCGGCGGCGACGACAGCCTGCTGTACGTGGTCATGCCCATGAGGATCTGAAGCGGATGGCCGACCAGTCCCATTTCGACCGAAGCCTCGACACCGTCGCCTGCTTCGTCATCACCGTGAGCGACACCCGCGATGCCACGACGGACCGGAGCGGGGCGGCCATCAAGGGGATGCTCGAGGAAGCAGGGCACCCGCTGGCGGGCTACGAGATCGTCAAGGACGAGCCCGCGGACGTCCGCGCCCTCCTGGACAGGGCCTTGGCGGCCGACGGCGTGGACGTGGTGCTGCTCAACGGCGGCACCGGCATCGCGCCGCGCGACGGCACCTACGAGGTGGTGAGCGGCGTCATCGAAAAGCGCATCGACGGCTTCGGCGAGCTGTTCCGGTCCCTGAGCTACCAGGAGATCGGCGCCGCGGCCATGCTGAGCCGCGCGGTGGCGGGCGCCGTGGGTCCCCGGATCGTGGTGTCCATGCCGGGTTCGCGCGGAGCCGTGGAAACGGCCATGAAGAACCTGTTGCTGCCCCAGTTGGGCCACATGGTGGCGCAGGCCCGCGGCCTATGAACGTGCGCGTTAAGCTCTTCGCCATGCTGCGGGAGCGAGCGGGCGCCGGCGACGCGGTCCACGAGGTGCCCGACGGCTGCACGGTGAGCGAGTTGTGGAACCGGCTTGGCGACGTCTATCCCGGACTCTCCGGTATCGACCTCAAGCTCCTCTACGCGGTCAACAGCGAATACGTCGACCGCGGACACCGGCTCGCCGACGGTGACGAGGTGGCCTTCATCCCGCCCGTGAGCGGAGGATCATCTGTACCGGCTGACCGACAGAGCCGTTGAGCGGAGAATGACGTGTACCGGCTGACCGACAAACCCATCGACCTGAACGAACTGCTGGCCTGCGTGGGCGACCCCGGCGCGGGCGCCGTCTCGACCTTCATCGGCGCCACCCGCGACAACAACGAGGGGCGTTCCATCATCTCCCTGGACTACGAGGCCTACCCCGGCATGGCCGAGCAGGAGCTGGCCAAGCTGGGCGAGGAGGCCGCCGCAAAGTGGGAGATCACCCGCATGGCCATCGTCCACCGCCTCGGCAACGTCCCCATCGGCGAGGCCAGCGTGATGATCGCCGTCTCCGCGCCGCATCGCGACGCCGCCTTCAAGGCATGCCGCTACGCCATCGACGAACTCAAGAAGCGCGTCCCCATCTGGAAGAAGGAAATCTACCAGGGCGGCGAAATCTGGATCGGCACCCAGACCGGCGAACGCTTCGAGGGAGACACGCCCGTCGCGCCCCGCCCCACCCCCTGAAACGTCATTCCCGCGAAAGCGGGAATCCAGGGGCGGGGCGGTGGGGCAATCCTAGCCTTCCTCGACGCGCAGAATCGCGTCCTCCGGCAGCTTCCCCAACAGGTCCGCCACCGCGCGGTCGAGGTAGTCCCCGCTCTTGGACTCCACCGTCACCTTCACCTTGTAGTCCGGGTTGTCCAGCACCGGGTACGAGCCCAGGAGGATGTCGGGGAAGCGCTCCAGCAAGTCGTTGAGCGTGCCCGCGATGACCCCCTCGCCGTCCTTGATGTAGATGTTGCGCAGGTGGAACGGCTCCTCGCGGAAGGCTTCCTTGATGGCGTGGAAACGGTCCTGCAGGATGCGCGGCACGCCGGCGAAGATGTAGACGTTGCGCATGCGGATCACCGGGGCGAACATGGCCCCGGCGGCGAGCAGCTCCGCCCCTTCCGGCACCATGGCCATGCGCAGCCGCGCGGCGTTCACGTCCGCGCCGTAGCGCGCGCGCAGGCGCCCTTCCAGGCTCGGCTCGATGACGGCCTTGACCCCGAAGCCGTGGGCGATCCCCTCGATGGTGACGTCGTCATGGGTGGGGCCGACACCCCCGGTGGTGAAGACCAGGTCCCACCGCTCGGCGAAGCGCGCCGCAGTGCGCCCGATGAGCTCCAGGTCGTCCGGTATCACCGTCACGCGCTGGACCTCGACGCCGAGCTCGCGCAACTCCCGGCACAGGAACGTGGAGTTGATGTCCTGGGTCTTGCCTGAAAGGACCTCGTTGCCGATGATGATGATGCCCGCGGTCTTGGACATGATGAAGGCTCATAGTATGCCAAGGAACGGCAAAGCGAAAGCGCTGCCGCATACCAGGGAGGTGCGCGTGCAATGAACGAGACCGAGAAATACCTGATCGACGTGGCCTATCCCTTCTGGGAGACCGAGGCCGAGATCGCCAGGCGCTTTTTCCGCAACAACCCGACGCGGGAGCAGCACGTCTACTGGCTCAAGGCCCAGCTATGGAAGGAGTTGCACCCGGTGGACGGCTACTTCACCGGCCTGCACCGGGAGCTGGCCAACCTCGTGGAGATGTTCCCCCAAGTGGACCGCACCGTCGACCGGCACCACTACCACGGGCTCATGGAGCAGATGGTCCAGGAGTTCAACCACTACGTCCTCCAGGCCGACATCCTGGAGTACCTGCTCGGCCGCAAGATCGCCGCCGAGGACACCATCCAGTTGCCCGAGGAGAAGGCCCTGGGCGATCTGCGCCGCGCCTACGTGGCCGGCTCGGCGGTGGAGAAGGCCGCGGTCCTGGTCACCGAGGGCGGCGGCGCGCGCCTCTTCCGGGAGGGCCGCAAGCTCAAGGGCAGCGTGCTGGCGCGCAAGATCGCCGCGGCCATGGAGGTGGTCTACCAGGACGAGAAGAACCACTACCGCGAGGCCGCGCGCGAGGCGGCCGCGGCGGTGGGCAACAAGCGCCACCTCAAGACCATGAAACGGGCCATCGAGCGCGTCAGCCTGCAGCGCGTGCGCATGCGCAACGAGATGTTCCAGTACCCGCTGTCCGAGGAGGGCGTCGAGCGCTGCGTCGCGAAACACTACCGCCCGGTGTGAACCGTATGCGCGCGCCCTTCGACTTCGTTCGGCTGCGCCTCACTACGCTCAGGACGAACGGTTGGTGTTTCAAACCGTTCGTCCTGAGCGAAGCGAAGCGAAGTCGAAGGGCGCCAACTCGAAGGGCGCCAACCCCGGCTACGGCCGGCCCAGCGGATGGGACTTGGGGCCGGCGCAGACCCCGCGTTTGGACGCGCGGATGAACTCGAGCAGGAAGGCGACGTCGCCGAACGGATCGGAGAGGTGTTCTTCCAGTTCCTTCACCGCCGCGCTCAGGTTGCGCCGCTTGCGGAAGAGGATCTGGAAGGCGTTTTTCAGGACCCGGATGCGGGGTTCCTCGAAACCGGCCCGGCGCAGTCCCACCACGTTCAGGCCGCGCACGGTGTGCTGCCAGTCGATGATGGAGAACGGCGGCACGTCGCGGCTCGTGGCGCTCAAGCCGCGCATCATGGCCATGGTACCGACGCGCACGAACTGGTGCACCGCGCAGCTCGCGGACAGCACCGCGCGGTCGCCGACCTCCACGTAGCCGCCCAACACCGAGTTGTTGGTCATGATGATGCGGTTGCCCAGCCGGCAGTTGTGGGCCACGTGGCTGTTGGCCATCAGGAAGTTGTCGTCGCCGAGCACCGTGGTGGTGTCCTGCGCGGTGCCCCGGTGGACCTGGACGCCCTCGCGGAACACGTTGCGGTCGCCGATGCGGAGGTAGGACTTCGCATCCCGGTACGAGAGGTCCTGCGGCGCGTCTCCCAGCACGGCGCCGCTGTGAACCTGGTTGCCTTCGCCCAGTTCCGTCCAACCCAGCACCACGGCGTGGGGAAAGAGGCGCGTGCCGGCGCCGATCTTCGCCGGACCGTCGATGACGGCATAGGGCCCCAGCTCGGCGTCCGGATGGATTTCGGCCCGTGGATCCACCACGGCGGTAGGATGTATCGACATGTTCGCTCTCCGGCTCCTACGGCTGAAGCGCCGCAAGGGATGCGGCGAAAGCACTCGGCCGCGAGACGCCGGATTCGGGCACGGGCACGGGTAGGGGGTCCTGGTTCATTGATGCTCGGATTCTTCGACGGGCCGCGACTCGTCGTCAAGTTCGTCCCCGGCAACGCGATAGGCCCCGTCCGCCCAGGCGCCGAGGTCGACGAACCGGCAACGCTCCGAGCAGAAGGGCCGGTAAGGATTGCCGGTCCATGGCGTTTCGGTACGACAGATCGGGCACTTGACAGTGGTCGGCATGTTGATGCAGCCGCTTTCCGGCACCGGCGTGTTCCGTGTCGAAGAACGTTCCCGCCAGCGTGCGGCTCCTCCTTCTTGACTAGCAGTTTCATGTTGCTTTTTCAAAGATGAGGCACTTGAGAATGGAACTTGAGAGCGCCGCCGGAGGGAGGCATACTGATGCCTCGCGACCGAGCGCCACGGGTCCCCGGACCGGACCCCGGCGCGGCAGTGCTACACCCACGGAGCGAGAGGGGAATGATTGACCCGTTGCCGGTCCTCGTGATGGCCGGCGGCAACGACCGGGTTGAAACGATCCCGGAGGGCGTGGCGCCCGACGAAGTCCTGAAGGGTTTCAAGGGCGCCGTACGCTTGCCGTCCGGCCGCTGTATCGCGGGCGAGCTGATCCAGCGGATGCGTGACAGCCGCCGGTTCGAGGACCCGGTCCTGGTGGGGCCGCGGCGCGTCTACGGGGACCTGGTGGACTGTGAGATCAGCGACACCCCCGGAGACCTGCTGGCCAACATCCAGCGGTTCGCCACGCTCCTGACCGAGCGCTACCCGGAGCGCCCGGTGGCGGTTTCGGCCTGCGACATATTGCCCACGGCGGAAGAGTTCCGCTCCCTGCTGGACGAGGGCTACGCGCCCAGCGCCGGCAGCGGCCTGTGGTGGCAGATGATCGCGGCCGAGCCCCGGGAGATGGGCGTCAGCAGTTGGAAGCCCAGCTACCGCATGCGTCCGGCGCCCCGGGAGCCGCTGCTCAACCTCTATCCGGGCCACCTGCTGGTGCTGCGGCCGAACGCCGTCCGCCTGGACTGGTTCAACATGTTCCTCATGATGGCGTACCGCTACCGCAACCGCAGCATCTACGAGCGCCTGATCCGCATCACGCTCAGGGCCGTGGGCCTGTGGCTGGAGGAAGACTGGCGCCGTCTGCGGCACGTCCGCTGCCCGGGACGCACCCTGGCGGCGCCGTACGGCATCCTGAAGACCTACCTCCGCTACACCGCGCACCGCCTTGCGGTGCCGGAGCTCGCCGCCGAGCTGTCGCGCCAGATCATGGTGCGGGACGACGCCGGCGGCATGCCCCACCCGGTAGCCATGACCGTGACCCGGATCCGCTCCTTCGCCAAGGACATCGACACCCGCCGCGAACTGGAGGAAGTCGCGGGGTGACGTTTCGTAAGGACTAGATGGCGTCCTTCGACTTCGCTTCGCTACGCTCAGGACGAACGGAAAAGTATTGATGGAGTCGCAAACTTGTCACCGTTCGTCCTGAGCGTAGCGAAGCGAAGTCGAAGGACGCCAAACCAAATCCGACAAACTCCTACAGCACGCGGGCGAGCCAGCGGCGGAAGAACTCCGGTCCCTGGCGTTCCAGGGCGGGGGCGAAGCGGCGGGTGGCGTCACGGAGCTGGGCCACCGAGATGTCGGGGGTGGTCTCGATCTCCAGGGTGTGGCCGATGAACCAGCGTTCGAGGCCGGCGGCGGTCACCTCGGGATGGAACTGAAGCGCCAGGGCGCGCTCGCCCCAGCCGAAGGCCTGGTTCTCGCACGCCTCGGTGGAGGCCAGGTGAAGTGCGCCCCGCGGCAGGTCGAAGGTGTCCCCGTGCCAGTGGAGCACCGAGGCATGGGGCGGCGCCAGCAGGGCCAGGGCCGACGCCGCGCCGGCCTCGCTCAGGGAGAGCGGACCCCAGCCGATCTCCTTGCGCCCCGCGCCGTACACCCGCGCCCCCAGCGCCCGCGCCATGAGCTGGGCGCCCAGGCAGATACCCAGGGTCGGACGGTCCACGGCCAGGCGGCGCTTGATGAGGCGCACCTCCTCCGCCAGGAACGGATACTGGCCGTCGTCTCCGGCGCCGATGGGCCCGCCCAGGACCACCAGCAGATCGGCGTCCGCGGCCGGGTCGAAACCGTCCAGACCGGCCTCGAGGTACTGGATGCGGCAGCCGCGTTCGGCCAGGGGGCCGGCGAAAGAGCCCAGGTCTTCAAAAGCGACGTGCCGGATCACGACTGCGCGCCGGGGGATGGTTTCCGGGGAATAGCTCATGGGCGGCAGTTCATGGGAATGCTCGTGGACGGCAAACTCTCGGCAAGTTCCCCCTAGCGCGCAAACCGTCTAAACTCAAACGGAGGCGGCTGGGAAGGGCGGTGAAGGAGACGAACACATGGATGACGACAACAGGTCCGCGCCGCTGGTGCTGCGCGGGCATCCGGTTCTGCCGGCGCCGGCGGGGCCGGTGGTGCTGCTGATACTCGATGGCGTGGGCGTGGGCGCGGGGGACGAATTCGACGCCCTGGCGCTGGCGCGCACGCCGACGCTGGACTCGTTGCGCCGCGACGGCCTGGCGGCGACCCTCCGGGCCCACGGTACGGCGGTCGGGCTGCCCTCGGACGCCGACATCGGCAACTCCGAAGTGGGGCACAACATCATGGGCGCGGGCCGGGTTTTCGACCAGGGCGCCAAGTGCGTGGACCAGGCCATCGAGACCGGGGCGCTGTACGACGGCTACTGGAAGACCCTGGTGGAACGTGTCCGCGCCGGCGGCGGTGCGCTCCACTTCATGGGCCTCCTGTCCGACGGCAACGTGCACTCCCACGAGGCGCACCTGCACGCGCTCATCCGCCGCGCCGACCACGAAGGGCTGGAACGCGTGTACGTGCACGCGCTCCTGGACGGCCGCGACGTCCCGGACCGCACCGCGCCGGTCTACCTGGAACGGCTCGAAACGGTCCTCGCCGCCATCCGCGACCAGGGCGGGCGCGACTACCGCATCGCCTCGGGCGGCGGCCGCATGGTGGTGACCATGGACCGCTACGAGGCGGACTGGAGCATCGTCGCGCGCGGCTGGCGCGCCCACGTGCTGGGCGAGGCCGAAGGGTTCTCTAGCGCCGCCGCCGCGGTGGAGCACTTCCGCGCCGCCCAGCCCGGCATCAGCGACCAGGTGCTGCCCGCGTTCACGGTACGCAACGCCGACGGCTCGCCGGTGGCCCCCATCGAGGACGGCGACGGCGTCATCTTCTTCAACTTCCGCGGCGACCGCGCCATGGAGATGTCCCGGGCATTCACCGAGGGTGCCGGGTTCGACCGCTTCGACCGCGGACGGGTGCCGGACGTGGCCTTCGCCGGCATGATGCTCTACGACGGCGACCTGGGCATCCCCGAGCACTACCTGGTGGCGCCGCCCGAGGTCAGCCGCACCCTGGGCGAGTACCTCGCCGCCGCCGGCGTGCCGCAGTTCGCCTGCGCCGAGACCCAGAAATACGGCCACGTCACCTACTTCTGGAACGGCAACCGCTCCGGCAAGTTCGACGACGCGCTGGAGGAGTACGTCGAGATCGCCTCGGAGCAGGTGCCCTTCGAGCAGCGCCCGTGGATGCGCTCGGCGGAGACCGCCGACGCCGTCAACCGCGCGATCTGGGAGAGGCGCTATCGTTTCATCCGGGCCAATTTCGCCGGCGGCGACATGGTCGGCCACACCGGCAACCTTGAGGCCACCGTCCGGGCCGTGGAAGCCATCGACCGCGCCCTCGGCCGGATCCTTGCGGCCGTGGCGGCGGTCCACGGCTGCCTGGTCGTGACCGCCGACCACGGCAACTCCGAGGACATGGTGGAGCGCGACAAGGACGGCGCGCCGCTCTATGAGGACGGCAAGCCCGTCTTCCGCACCGCCCACTCCATCAACCCGGTACCGTTCGTGGTCCGGGACTTCTCGGACCGCCGCTACAGCCTCGCCCCGCCGCCGGACGCCGGCCTCGCCAACCTCGCCGCCACCCTGCTCGAGTTGCTGGGCTACCACCCCCCCGAGGAGTTCGCCCCGAGCCTGCTGCGGGTGCCTGTTGACCCTCCTTCGCGCCCCGGAGTAGACTCTCTGCATGGCCGCGAAGGGTGACAAGTCCGGGACAACAACGAGCTCTGCGTCCAGGGGTGGTTCGGCCAAGAGCCGCATCCTGCTGCTGGACAGCTACTCCTTGGCCTTCCGCGCCTTCTTCGCCTTGCCGGAGAGCCTCGTCACCAGTTCCGGGCAGGTGACCAACGCGGTGTTCGGGTTCACCTCGATGCTCTTCAAGCTGGAGAGCGAGGAGCGGCCCGACGCGGTGATCGCGTGCATGGACAAGGGCGAGCCGCAGTTCCGGCTGGACCAGTATCCGGCGTACAAGGCGGGCCGGGACGAGACGCCGCAGACCCTGCGCGGGCAGTTCCCGCTCATCCGCGAGGTGCTGGAGGCGCTGTGCCTGCCGGTGGTGGAGCTGGAGGGGTACGAGGCGGACGACCTGCTGGCGACGCTGGCCCGGCGTGGGCGCGAGGCGGGGCACCACGTGATCATCGTGAGCGGCGACCGCGACTGCCTCCAGCTCGTGAACGACGACGTCACCGTGCTGATGACGCGGCGCGGCGTCACCGACATGATCCGCTACGATCCCGCCATGGTGGAGGAGCGCTACGGCGTGAGCCCCGAGCGCTGGACCGATTTCGCCGCCCTCAAGGGCGAGCAGGCCGACAACCTGCCGGGGGTGCCCGGGGTGGGCGACAAGACCGCGGCCCGGCTCCTCGAAAAGTACGGCAACATCGAAGGGATCATCGAGCACGCCGCCGAACTCACCCCCAAGATCCGCAAGGGCATCGAGGAGTGCGCCGACCAGGTGAAGCTCAACCGCAAGCTCGGGCGGCTGCTGGACGACGTGCCGCTGGAGACCGACGAAAGCCTGTTCGTGCGCCGGCCGTGGGATCCGGAGACGGTGCGCAAGCTGTTCACCTCCCTGGAGTTCCGGACGCTCTACCAGCGGCTCCTGGCGCTGGCGCCGGACGCGGAGCCGCCGGAGGAGGCGGTGATCCGGCCGTCGTCCATCTCCCGGTGGAACTCGGGCGCGGACGTGCCCGAGGCCGACGCGGTGGCGGTGGCGTGGGACGATGGGAATGGCGGCATGGCGGCGCTGTGCGCGCGCCCCGGCGAGGTGGGAATGCTGCCCCTGGACCTGGCCGCCGGCCCGGGCGAGTTGTTGGCGGCCGAGGGCACCGCCAAGGTGGTGTACGAGGCCAAGCCGCTGTACGGCGCCATGATCGCCAGGGGCGCGGCGCTGCGCGGGGTGCGCTGCGACCTCAAGATCGCCGCCTACCTGCTGGACCCCGGCGCCAGCGGCGGCTACGCGCTCAAGGACCTCGTGCGCCGCCACCTGGACGCGGAGCTGGACGGCGAGGGGGCGGAGGCCGAGGCCCGGGGCGGCCCGGTCCAGGGCGACCTCCTCAACCCCGGCGACGAGGCCCGGGAGGAAGCGGCGCGCCGGCGCCGGCTGGCGGCCGAGGCGGCGGCGGTGCAGGCCCTGGCGCCGGTGCTGGAGGCGCGCCTCAAGGAGACCGGGAGCTGGGAGCTGGCGCAGACGCTGGAGTTCCCGCTGACCGAGGTGCTGGCGCGCATGGAGCACGCCGGTATCGCGGTGGACGACGGCTACCTCGACGGGCTCAACCGGGAGCTGGGGGAGCGCATGGACTCGCTCCAGGCCAAGGTGCAGGAGCACGCCGGCGAGTCCTTCAACGTGAACTCCCACCCGCAGTTGTCGCGCATCCTGTTCGAGAAGCTCGAACTTCCCAAGACCAAGAAGATCAAGACCGGCTACTCCACCGACGCCTCGGAGCTGGGCAAGCTCGCCGGCAGCCATCCCATCATCGATGCGCTGCTGGAGTACCGCGAGGTCGCCAAGCTCAGGACCGGCTTCACCGACTCGCTGCTGAGCCTGGTGAACGCGGACACGGGGCGCATCCACACCACCTACGAGCAGGCCGCGGCCGCCACCGGCCGGCTGTCGTCGTCGGCGCCGAACCTCCAGAATATCCCGATCCGGGCGGACCTCGGGCGGCAGATCCGGCGCGCCTTCGTGGCGCCCACGGACAGCGTGCTGCTGTCCGCCGACTACTCGCAGATCGAGCTGCGGGTGCTGGCGCACATGTCCGAGGACGAGAGTTTCCTGGCGGCCTTTGCCCAAGGGCACGACTTCCACGCCGCCACCGCCGCCAAGGTGTTCGGCGTGGAGCTGGACGGCGTCACCGCGGAGATGCGGAGCCGCGTCAAGCAGTTCTCCTACGGCATCGCCTACGGCATGTCCGCCTTCGGCGTTTCCCAGCGGCTCGGCATCGAGGTGGGCGAGGCGCGCGAGTTCATCGACGCCTACTACGCCCAGTTCCCGGCGGTGAAGGCGTTCCTGGACGCGCAGGTGGAGAAGGCCCGGGTGGACGGCTTCACCACCACCATGTTCGGCCGGCGGCGCTACCTGCCGGAGCTTCAGTCCGCCAACTTCCGCCTGCGGGCGGTGGGCGAGCGCATGGCGCTCAACGCGCCGATCCAGGGCACTGCCGCCGACATCATGAAGCGGGCCATGATCGCGGTGGACCGGGCGCTACTGGACGAGCCGGTGGCGCGCATGCTGCTGACGGTGCACGACGAGCTGGTGTTCGAGGTGCCGCGGGCCTCGCTGGAGCGGGCCACGGCGCTGGTCAAGGAGCGCATGGAGGGTGCCGCCGAGCTGCGCTGCGGCCTGGTGGTGGACGTCCACACCGGCGGCAACTGGGCGGACGCGCACGCGTAGGCTCTCACTCTAGTGTCCTGTCTCACAAATACGGTTGTGAAGATGCGAGGGCATTTTGGTTGTCGGCAAGGCGCGATGACGAGCAGTGGCGGGCACCACGCGAGGAAGAGCAACGCAGCCGACGGCAAAAAGGACCCGCAGATTCATAACGCTATTTGTGAGACAGGACACTAGGAAGGCGGGAGGTGTTCATGAACGGTTGGCTCTGGCAATTTCCCACCCTCGACCAGGCTTCGCTGCGCGCCCTCAAGAAGGCGTTCGACTCGGGGTACCGGGGGTTCTCCCGGAGCTACGGCGACGCCATCGAGGCCTTCTTCGATCCCCTGCTCTACTTCCTGGTGTGGTTCGAGCGGCTGCTCCTGGCCGCCCCCTGGTGGCTCGTGATCGTCGTGGTGGCGTTCGTGTGCTGGGTCGCCGGCCGCAGCCGCAAGCTCTCCATCACCGTGGCCGCGGCGCTCTTCCTCATCGGCTACCTGGGCATGTGGGAAGACACCATGCGGACCCTGGCGATCATCTTCGTCTCCACCCTGATCGCCATCTCCATCGGCATTCCGGTGGGCATCTGGATGTCCCGCTCCGACCGGGTGCAGGCGTTCATCACGCCGATCCTCGACATCATGCAGACCATGCCCATCTTCGTCTACCTGATCCCGGTGGTGATGCTGTTCGGGCTCGGCAAGATACCCGGGCTGATCGCGGTGGTGATCTACGCGGTGCCGCCGGTGATCCGGCTCACCAACCTGGGCATCCGGCTGGTGGACAAGGAAGTGCTGGAGGCGGCGGACGCCTTCGGCACCGACACCTGGAGGCGGCTGTTCGACATCCAGATGCCGCTGGCGCTGCCCAACATCATGGCGGGCGTGAACCAGACCATCATGATGGCGCTCTCCATGGTGGTCATCGCCTCCATGATCGGCGTCAAGGGCCTGGGGCAGCCGGTGCTCCAGGCGGTGACCAACCAGTACTTCGCCCTGGGCCTCTTCAACGGGGCCGCGGTGGTGGCGCTGGCCATCGTCTTCGACCGCATCACCCAGAGCTACGGCAGGCGCATACAAACCAGCAGGCAGACGTCATGACTACGGCAAGCGCTTCGAATATCGAGATCCATTCCCTCTACAAGGTGTTCGGCGACAATCCCCCGTCGGTGATGCGCCTTGTGCGGGAGGGCGTGGACAAGCAGGAGCTCCTGGAGTCCCACGGGCACGTGCTGGGGCTGCGGGACATCAACCTGACGGTCAACCCGGGCAGCATCCAGGTGGTGATGGGGCTCAGCGGCTGCGGCAAGTCCACCCTGGTGCGGCACGTCAACCGGCTCATCGACCCCACCGAGGGGACCGTGCTGGTGGACGGCCAGGACGTGCTCGGCCTGGGCCAGGCCGCGCTGCAGCACCTGCGGCGCCACAAGGTCAGCATGGTGTTCCAGCGCTTCGCGCTGTTCCCCCACCGGACCATCCTGGAGAACGTCCGGTACGGCCTGCTGATGCAGGGCGTGGCGCGGACGGAATGCGACGAACGGGCCGAGCGGTGGATCGAGCGGGTGGGGCTCTCGGGTTACGAGGGGTCCTATCCGCACCAGCTTTCCGGCGGCATGCAGCAGCGCGTGGGCCTCGCCCGGGCGCTCGCCACCGAGGCCGAGATCCTGCTCATGGACGAGGCCTTCAGCGCCCTCGACCCGCTGATCCGGGCGGACATGCAGACGCTCCTGCTGGAGCTTCAGCGGGAGCTGCACCGCACCATCCTGTTCGTCACCCACGACCTCGAGGAGGCCATCACCCTGGGCGACCGCATCGCCATCCTGCGCGACGGCGAGGTGGTGCAGAACGGCGATTCCCAGGAGATCGTGCTCAAGCCCAGCGACGACTACATCTCCAACTTCACCAAGAACATCAACCGCGGCCGGGTGATCCGCGTCGGCTCCATCATGGAGCCCACCCAGCCCCGTGCGCCGGAACCGGGCGGCAAGGATTGCTCCATTCCTTCGGAGATGCTGATCGAGGAGGCATTGCCCGTGGTGGTGGCGTCGCCCAACGACAAGGCCGCGGTGGTGGACGTCAAGGGCAAGACCGTGGGCGCCATCTCGGTGGGCCGGATGGTGCACGCGTTGGCGGGCGACAGGCTGACGGGCGCGGCGTAGGAGTTGGAGCGGGCGACCGGGATCGAACCGGCGACGTCCAGCTTGGGAAGCTGGCATTCTACCGCTGAATTACGCCCGCTCTAGGTCAATCCCATATTGGATCGCGGCAGCGATGTCAATGTTCCGATCGGTTCGCGGTCCTCACCCCGCCGGCCGGAAACAGGTAGATGGTCTCCCCCTCTCGCGCCAGCCCGAACTCCTCCCGCGCGAGCTTCTCCAGGTAGCGGTCGTCCTTGCGGATGCGATAGATCTTCTCGCGCAGCAGCTCGTTCTCCCGCTGCAGCGCCTGGGACCGTTCTTCCAGCAGGCGCCGTTCCTCCACCAGGCGGCGGTAGTGCAAGAGCCCCCACTCGCCGAACACCAGGAAGACCAGCATCAGCGACAACGCGGCCGCCAAACCATAGTTGACGGTGCGCCGCGACCATGTTTTCGCCGGAGCCATAAGACAATTCTATCATGGTTTATCGGCGCCCGGAGTGCAACCGGAGGATCACCCGGCGGCGGCGAAGGCCTTCCTTCCGGCGTAGCGGGCGCGGCGGCCGAGGTCCTGCTCGATGCGCAGGAGCTGGTTGTACTTGGCGGTGCGTTCGCCGCGGCAGGGGGCGCCGGTCTTGATCTGGCCGGCGCCGGTGGCGACGGTGAGGTCGGCGATGGTGGTGTCCTCGGTCTCGCCGGAGCGGTGCGAGATGATGGTGGTGTAGCCGGAGCCGCGCGCCAGGGCGATGGTCTCCAGGGTCTCGCTCAGGGTGCCGATCTGGTTGAGCTTTACCAGGATGGAGTTGGCCACGCCCCGGCGGATACCCTCGGCCAGGCGCGCGGGGTTGGTGACGAACAGGTCGTCGCCCACGAGCTGGACCTTGCCGCCGAGGGCGGCGGTGAGCGCCTCCCAGCCCTCCCAGTCGTTCTCGCCCAGGGCGTCCTCGATGGACACGATGGGGTAGTCGCGCGCCCATTTGGCGTAGAGTTCCACCAAGTCGTCGCTGCTCAGCGTGGCGCCGCTCGACTTCCTGAGGACGTAGGCCCCGTTCTCGTGGAACTCGCTGGCCGCTACGTCGAGCCCCAGCACCACTTGGCCGCCTACTTGGTAGCCCGCCTTGGTCACGGCCTCCAGCAGCAGCTCGATGGCCTCCTCGTTGCTCCTGAGCCGCGGCGCGAACCCGCCCTCGTCGCCCACGCTGGTGCCGTAGCCCTTCTTCGACAGCACGCTCTTCAACGTGGCGTAGATCTCCGCGCCCGCGCGCAGGGCCTCGGCGAAGGAGCGCAGGCCCCAGGGGATCAGCATGAACTCCTGCACGTCGACGTTGTTGTCGGCGTGGGCGCCGCCGTTGACCACGTTGAGCATGGGCACGGGCAGGGTGCGCGCCTCCTCGCCGCCGAGGTAGCGGTAGAGCGGCACCTTGTCGGCGGCGGCCTGGGCGTGGGCGGCGGCCAAGGACACGCCGAGGATGGCGTTGGCGCCCAGGCGTCCCTTGTCCGGGGTGCGGTCGAGGTCGATCATGCACCGGTCGAGCTTGCGCTGGGCGCGGGCGTCCATGCCTGCCACCCGCCGCGCCAGGTTGCGCCGCACGTGGCCCACGGCCCGCCGCACGCCCTTGCCCAGGAAGCGCTCACCGCCGTCGCGCAGCTCCACCGCCTCGTGCTCGCCGGTGGAGGCGCCGGACGGCACGGTGGCTCGCCCGCGGGCGCCGTTGGTCAGCACCACCTCCACCTCGACCGTGGGATTCCCCCGCGAGTCCAGCACCTCCCGCGCCGCAACGCCCTTGATCTTCATCGCTTGCCTCCGATCTGTACCCGTCTGTCACTTTTTCGTAACAGATCACGCAAGGCATGACGAATTTGGGGCGGCGGAATGGACGGTCCCTGGTCGTAAACGACGGCCCAAATTGGGCTCGGCTGCGCCTCGCAAGGGTTGTCGGGTCGGTGGCGGGCCGCGCCTACAGCCGCGTCACCAGCCAGGCGGGGGTGAGGCGGAGGGCGTAGGCGTTGACGGCGGTCATGTTGTCGGTGACGAGGAGGAGGCCGACGGCGACCAGGAGAAGGCCGGCGGCGACGTGGATGGCGGGGAGCCAGGAGCCGAGGGCGCGGGAGAGGCGGAAGAACTGGTTCATGGCCAGGGCGCTGAGGAGCAGCGGCAGGCCCAGGCCGCCGGCGTAGGCGGAGAGCAGCAGCATGCCCCGGTACACTTCGCCGGAGGTGCCGGCCAGGGTCAGGATGGCGCCGAGGATCGGCCCGACGCAGGGGATCCAGGCCACCGCGAAGGTGAGGCCCACGAGCACCGAGCCGAGATAGCCGGCGGGCTTGCTGCGCAGGTTGAACTGGGCGTAGCGCTCCAGGGTGGCGACCCGGAAGAGTCCGGTGAGGTAGACCCCCACCACCAGGATGAACAGGCCCCCGACCACGCGCACCACGTCCTGGTAGCCGAGCAGCAGGCGTCCCAGCAGGCTCGCGGACGCGCCCAGCGCCACGAAGGCGATGGAGAAGCCCAGGACGAACGCCAGGGCGTTGCCCATCACCCGGCCGCTGCCGGCGCCGCCCTCGGTCATCTCGCGCGGCGAAATGCCGGAGACGAACGACAGGTAGGACGGGACCAGCGGCAGCACGCAGGGGCTGAGGAACGAGAGTGCGCCGGCGGCGAAGGCCACGATGAGGTTGACATCGCTCATGGGAGAACGCTTGGGGCGAGGCGCTTACCGGGGGCCATGATTAGATGATATGGCACAGGGGAGCACGGCACAAGATGGCGTCCTTCGACTTCGCGCCGCTGACGGCGCTACGCTCAGGACGAACGGGTGGATGACAAGCACCCACGCATACCCGTTCGTCCTGAGCGTAGCGCCGCGCCAGCGGCGCGAAGTCGAAGGACGCCATTTCATGCCCGCTCACGTGAGCACAAGGCGCTTCCGTCATGTTTGAATTCCTTTCCAAGGGCGGCTTTTTCATGGTGCCGATCCTGCTGTGCTCGGTCGCGGCGCTGGGGATCTTCGTGGAGCGGCTGTGGAGTTTGCGGCGGGGGCGGGTGGTGCCGGCGGACCTGGTCCGGCGGGCGGAGGCGCTGGTGGCGGACCGGGACCTGGCGAGGGCGACGGAGTTGCTGGGGCGGAGTCCGGCGGCGGTGGCGCGGGTGCTGGCGGTGGGCGTGCGCGTGGCCGGGCAGCGGCGCGACGTGATGAAGGAGCACCTGGAGGAGGCGGGGCGGCAGGAGGCCGCGGGGCTGGAGCGCTTCGTGGACACCCTGGGCACCATCGCCGGGGTCAGCACCCTGCTGGGCCTTCTGGGCACCATCTCGGGCATGATCGAGATATTCTCGGTCATCTCGACCCAGAGCGTGGTGGACCCGGCCACCCTGGCCGGGGGCATCTCCGAGGCCCTGGTCACCACCCTGGCGGGCCTGAGCGTGGCCATTCCCACCGTGGTCATGCACCGCTATCTCCTCAACAAGGCCAACGCCCTCACGCTGGAGATGGAGCGCCTGTGCACCCGCTTCATGGACCTGCTGAGCGAGGGCGCGGGCGACCGGGGCGACGGAGGCGGCGGGCCGGCATGAACTTCCGCACCCGCAGGAGAGCCGCCGCGGGCTTCATCGACATGACGCCGGTGGTGGATACCATCTTCAACCTGCTGATCTTCTTTGCCCTGTCCATGAACTTCCTGACCAACCCGGGCATCACCGTGGACCTGCCGGACGCCGCGGCCCCGGAGGTAGCGCGCCAGGAGCGCGACATCACCATCGCCATCACGCCGGAGGGCGCCGTCCGCCTCGACGGCGCGCCGGTGACGCTGGAGGCGCTGGGCGCGCGCCTGCGCGCGGCGGCCGCCGAACGGCGCGACGCCCAGGTGTTGATCCGCGCCGACCGGCGCGTGGCCCACGGGCTGGTGGTGACGGTGATGGACGCGGCGCGCGCCGCGGGGGTGACGCGGCTGGCCATCATGACGCGGCGGGAGGGGGGGCGCGAGTAGGGGTGGCGGGGTGGCCGGAAGGGGCTTCGCGCGGCCGACGGGCTGCGAGGACCGCGGGCGAGGACCCGGGCAAGAACCGCGGGCAAGGACCCCGGGTGAGGACCTACGGGAAGAAGGTCAGCTTGACCATGAAGGCCAGCATGGCCGGGATACCGGTGAAGACCGCGAAGCTAAGGACGGCGATCTGCTTCTCGAGTCTGGCGATGTCGTCCTTGGTGGCCATCGTGTTCTCAATTCTGGCAACCCTGCCCTCGAGCTTGGCCAGGGCTTCTTTGGTGGCCAGTTTGCTCTCGAGCCTGGCAAACTCTTGTTTGGTGGCCATTTCGAGCCTGGCAATGTCTTTCTCGAGCCTGGCAATGTCTTCTTTGGTTGCCATGTTCTCCGCTGGTGGCACGGCGCCGGCGGCGGCTTTCGCGCTGTCCGGGGAGGCCCCGGCTTCGACCAGCGCATCGTAGACTTCGGATACGATCAGGCCCATCGGCAGTCTCCAAGATGCGGCTCTCGCATGGGAAGGGCCGTTCCAGAACAAGAGACCAAGAAACGGCGGCAAAGTCAAGAACGGTCTCATAAGGAACTGTCGGCGCGCGGCGCGGCTTCTTTAGGGCACGGGCGCCCTACACCGGCATGACGCCGTGCTTCTTGACCGGCCTGGTTTCCTTCTTGCGGCGCAGGAGCGCCAGGCTGCGGATGAGGCGGGCGCGGGTTTCGGCGGGTGGGATGGCGGCTTGGGAGAATTGCTTGGAGAGGGCTTCGAAGGGGCCGTTGAAGCGCTCGTTGAACTCGGCCATCTTCTCGCGGCGGGTGCGTTCGGGGTCGTCGGAGGCGGCGATCTCGCGCCGGTAGAGCACGTTGACGGCGCCGCCGCCGCCCATGACCGCCAGCTCCACGCCGGGCCACAGCCAGAGCTGGTCGGCGCCCATCTCGCGCGTGCACATGGCCTGCTTGGCGCCGCCGTAGCCCTTGCGCAGCACGATGGTGATCTTGGGCACCGTGGCCTCTGCGTAGGCGTAGAGCATCTTGGCGCCGTGCCGGATGATGCCCTGCTCCTCCTGCTGCCGCCCCGGAAAGAACCCGGGCACGTCCATGAGAGTGACGATGGGGATGTTGAAGGCGTCGCAGAAACGGATGAAGCGCGCCGCCTTGTCCGAGGCGTCCACGTCCAGGCTGCCGGCCAGGAACATGGGCTGGTTGGCGACGAACCCCACCGGGTGGCCGTCGAGCCGTCCGAACCCGATGACCAGGTTGCGCGCGAACCGGCGCTTGAGCTCCAGGAACTCGCCCCCGTCCACCATCGCCCGAATGACCTTGACGATGTCGTAGGGCTTGCGCTTGTCGTCGGGCACCAGCTCCTCGATGCCGTCCAGGCGCCGCTCGGGGTCGTCGTGCGTGTCGCGGCGCGGCGGCGCCTCGTTGCAGTTGGCC
Organism: Deltaproteobacteria bacterium; assembly: GCA_028818775.1. NCBI lineage: Bacteria > Pseudomonadati > Myxococcota > Myxococcia > Deltaproteobacteria bacterium. Next base: position 49,716 of record JAPPNE010000104.1, read on the forward strand.
GGCAGGAACGCCAGCAGCTCCCGGATCTGCGCCAAGCAGGCCTCGTCGTCCGCGTTCACCAGGTCCGCCACCCCGGACACCTCCGAGTGGATGCGCACCCCGCCCAGCTCCTCCATGGAGACCTCTTCGCCGAGCACCTCCTTGATCACCGGCGGCCCGGTGATGAACATCTGGCTGGTGCCGCGCACCATCAGGATGAAGTCGGTGAGCGCCGGCGAGTAGGAGGCCACGCCGATGCACGGCCCCATCACCGCCGAGATCTGCGGGATGGCGCCCGACGCGATGCTGTTCTCGAAGAATATCTCGCCGATGGCCGCGGTGACGCTGAGCCCTTCCTGGATGCGCGCCCCCACCGAGTCGTAGAGCCCGATGCAGGGCATCCCCAGGGAGCGGGCGGTGCGGATGCCGTTGGCGATCTTCTCTGCGTGGGCGCTGCCCACCGCCCCGGCCAGCACCGTGCGGTCCTGGGCGAACAGGTACACCGGCCGCCCGTCGACCCGCGCGAACCCGCACACCACCCCGTCCGTGGGCCGGCGCCGCTCCGCCATGCCGAAGTCCGTGCACTGGGTCTCGGCCAGCATGAACTCTTCCGTGAAGCTGCCCGGGTCCACCAGCCGCTCGATGCGCTCCCGCGCCGTGAGCTTGCCCTCGCCGTGCTGCTTGTCGATGGCGCGGGCGTCGCCCGCGAGGACGCCCGCCTCCAGGTCGGCGAGCTTGTGCTCGGGTGACTGATTCTCCGGTGTGAAATTGTCAGGGGATTTCGTTTCGTCCGCCATTTACTTCCCCGGTACAGGCCCGCGCTCAGCTTGCGCTTGCGTCCTTCGAGATGGCGTCCTTCGACTTCGCTCGGCAGACCTCGCTACGCTCAGGACGAACGGTTGATGGATCGAGATGGCGTCCTTCGACTTCGCTCGGCAGACCTCGCTACGCTCAGGACAAACGGTTGATGGAAACAGCGCCGTACTGCCATAACCGTTCCCGTTCGTCCTGAGCGTAGCGGAGCGAAGTCGAAGGACGCCATTCCCCCTACCGCGACCGCTCATGCCTGTTTTTCCCACGAGACAGCCGGTGAAGTCCAGCCCAGTCCCCACGCATCAGGGCTTCCTTCTTCTTTCGATTCCAGCCCTTGATCCGCAGTTCGGATTCCAGCGCCTCCGCTCGGGTCGGAAATGGACAGGAGTATGCCAGCGAGAATGGTTTCCGGGAGGCCGTGTATCCGAAGAGGCCGTCGTGGTGCTGCTGGAGGCGGTGCTCCAGGTCGTCCGTGTGGCCGGTGTAGTAGGAGCCATCACCGCAGCGCAGGATATAGACCCAGAAGCTCATGGCGGTGGGGGTTCGGAGGTTGCGTCGTTGGAGATGGCGTCCTTCGACTTCGCTCCGCTACGCTCAGGACGAACGGCAGGCATGGATGGCGCCCTTCGACTTCGCTCCGCTACGCTCAGGACGAACGGCGGGCATGGATGGCGCCCTTCGACTTCACTCCGCTCCGCTCAGGACGAACGGCGGGCATGGATGGCGCCCTTCGACTTCGCTCCGCTACGCTCAGGACGAACGGTTGTTGGGTTACAGCACGGTGGAGACCAACACCGTTCGTCCTGAGCGTAGCGAGGTCTGCCGAGCGAAGTCGAAGGACGCCATTTTTAAAACTGCGCCCTCTCCGAACCATCTTCCTCAGATGATCCCCATGCCGCGCAGCACGGACAGCATGATGGCGGCGGCGATGACGGAGCCGATCTGGCCGCCGGCGTTGGCGCTCATGGCGTGCATCAGCAGGTGGTTCTTCTTGTTGTAGCGCTGGCCCTCGTTCTGCACCACGCGCGCGGACATGGGGAAGGCGGAGATGCCGGCGGCGCCGATGAGCGGGTTGATCTTGCCGCGGCTCAGCAGGCACATGCCCTTGCCGAAGAGCACCCCCATGACCGTGTCCAGGCCGATGGCCACGAGCCCCAGGGCGAGGACCATGACGGTCTCGGTGCGCAGGAACGCGTCCGCGGCCATGGTGCCGCCGATGGCCAGCCCCAGGAGCAGTGTCACGATATTGGCGATCTCGTTCTCCGAGGCCAGCTTGAGCCGCTCCACCACGCCGCACTCCCGCAGGAGGTTGCCGAGCATCAGCATGCCGATGAGCGGCGTCCCCAGGGGCGCGATGATCGACGCCACCACCGTGACGATGATGGGGAAGAGGATGCGCGTTGTCCTGGAGACCGGCGCCTGCTGCACCATCCCCATGACGATCTGCTTCTCCCTGGCGGTGGTCAACGCCCGCATGATCGGCGGCTGGATCAGCGGCACCAGCGACATGTACGAGTAGGCCGCCACCGACACCGCTGCCAGCAGGTGCGGCGCGTAGCGCGAGCTGACGTAGATGGAGGTGGGACCGTCGCAGGCGCCGATGACGCCGATGGCCACGGCATCGAGCTTGCTGAACCCCAGTGCCAGGGCCAGCAGCACGGTCAGGAAGATGCCGAACTGGCCGGCCGCCCCCAGCATGATGATCCTGGGGTTGGAGAACAGCGGCCCGAAGTCGGTCATGGCGCCGATGCCGATGAAGATCAGCACCGGGAAGATCTCCGTGCGGATGCCGAAGTCGTAGAAGAATCGGAGCGTGCCCCCCTCGGCCATCAGTTCGGCCTGGGGAATGTTGACGAGGATGGCGCCGAAGCCGATGGGCACCAGCAGGAGCGGCTCGAAGCCCTTCCTGATCCCCAGGTAGAGCAGCCCCGCCCCGATGGCCATCATGACCACCTGGCCGAGCCCCAGGTTCGTAATGCCGTCAAGCAGCCCGAGGACGCCCGAAAAGATCGCGGATGTCATATTGTGAGGGTGTCAGGAAGGGAATACCTTCCGGATCAAAAGGATCAGCAGGCTCAGCAGCCACAGCACCACCAGCGTGCCGACGCTGCCCACCAGCGCAACCGTGAGGCCGAATTCCCAGGTGCCCATGTCAACCCTGCCGGGCGCAAGCCGTGCGCGGCCGCGCGGCTACTCGATCTCGGCGAGCTCCTCCCCCGCCTCCACCGACTGCCCCACCTCCACCTTGACTTCCTTGACCGTCCCGCCCGCCGGCGCCACCACCGGGATCTCCATCTTCATGGCCTCCATGACGATCACCACGTCGTCCTCTTCCACGGCTTGGCCGGGGTTCGCCTCGATCCTCAATATCTTGCCTACCATGGGGGCTGTGACGGAGGTTGCCAATGGATGTTCTCCTTGCGCGTGAAATTCGCCCTGGAGCAACAACTCCGTTCGTCCCGAGCCCTTCGGGAACTCGGGACAGGCTTCGCGGAGCGAAGTCGAAGGGACGGTTGCGGGCGGGCGCGATGGTCCCTTTATCAGGGTTTTGCGGGGACAAGTCAAACGAGCCGAGTTCAAGTTCTTCGATCGGGCGATATGGAAACGGCTTCCACGAGCCGCCTCCTCGATCACTCCCAGCCGGTCCACTTCCTTCACCGTGAGTTTCGCGCCAACCAATCACTTGACAATACTGAAAATATTTGACAAATTCTGAAACTCGCATGAAGATAGGGAACCGGGTAGAATGGTTCGTCTAGGCCTGTCAACAAAGTCGAGGACGCAGGCGGAGGCGGGATATCTTGAGGACTCTTCAAAACGGTCGGAAGGGACTGGGAATGTTGAAGCGAAATTTCGCAATAGCATTGGCCGTCGCCATGGTGATG
>JAPPNE010000105.1 GCA_028818775.1 Deltaproteobacteria bacterium
AAGCCGATGTTCGTCAACTTCCTGATGGCGACGAACGTGTTCGACATGCCCGCGTCCCTGTTCGCCCGTTACCTGGAGTTCTTCGACATCGAGACCGCGACGCCGATGCAGACCTGGGACGGGGGTACGCGGCGCATCTACGAGAAGTTGTCGGCCGGCTTCCGGGACAAGATCTACCTCGGGCGGCCGGTTCGAAAGGTGTACCGGCGAGCCGCCGACGTGGTCGTGGAGGACGAAGAGGGCAGGACGGAGACATTCGACGACGTGGTCTTCGGGTGCAACGCGAATCAGACGTTGATGATGCTGGACAAGCCGACGTTCCTGGAGAGTTGGCTGCTGTCGTCGATACGATACGAGAGCGAGCTGCACAACCATACGGTGGTGCACTCGGACGCTTCGGTGCTGCCGGACAACGACGTCAAGCCGCTCGCCACCCGCAGCAACCACATCGAGCAGTACGGCGCGAGGCCGGACAACTACGAGATCACCTACATCATGCACAACCAACAGCCCTGGGCGAAACGGTCGGACAAGCCGTGCCTGGTGACCTACAATCCCGTCAGCCGCATCGATGAGGGCAAGATCGTCAAGAGGTGGTGGTTCCAGCACATCGTTCACGACGTCCGTCACGTGGCCCTCCTGATCCATCTCTTCCGCTTCGTGCAGGGCCGCCGGCGCACGTGGCACTGCGGCGCCCACACCCTGGTCAACAGCCAGGAGACCTGCTTCGTGTCCGGCCTCGTGACGGCGCGACAGATGGGCGCGGACTATCCGTTTCAGGACGTTGAGGCGAGGAAGTGGTTCAATTTCTACGGACGTACGATGTACGGGTGGCGCTTCAGGAGAGCGTGAAGCACGGCCGGTGGTGCGGTCGATGGTCCCGACCCGTCGGCGCGAAGGCGCACAAGTCTCACACTCAAGCCAGCAACTCGCCGCGGAAGACGGTGACCGCTTGGCCCATCAGCACGACGCGGTCGCCGCGGACGACGACCTTGATGAGGCCTCCTCGTTCCGACACCTGCCGGGCGGTGAATGCATCCCTTCCAAGGCGCTGTTGCCAGTAGGGTCCGAGGCAACAGTGCGCTGAGCCCGTGACGGGGTCCTCGTCAATTCCGGTGCCGGGGGCAAAGAAGCGGGACACGAAATCGACGCCCTCGGCGCCGGCGCCCGCGGTGACGATGATCCCGCGCGCCTTCAGCTTCTTCAATGCCGGAAAGTCCGGTGCGAGCCGCTCGACGGTCGCTTGGCTGTCGACCTCGACAAGGTAGTCGAAGCGGTTCCGGCCGACGCAGCGCGGCTCGGCCCCGAGGGCTTCGACCAGACCGGCGGGAGCGGGCACGGGCTCCGCCGGTTCCGCCGGGAAGTCCATCTCGATCCAACCGGTTCGCTGGATCGCCGACAACCGGCCGGAGCGAGTGTGAAAGACGGCCGGGGCGTCCGCCGGCAGATGCCCTTCCTCCCACAAAACATGGGCGCTGGCCAGCGTGGCATGACCGCAGAGATCGACCTCCACGGCGGGCGTAAACCAGCGCAAGTCGAACTCGCCGTTCGACCTGCGCACCAGGAACGCGGTCTCGGACAGGTTCATTTCGCGCGCCACGTGCTGCATCCACGCCGCGTCGGCGGCCGCGGGCAACAGGCACACGGCGGCCGGGTTGCCCGTGAACGGTTCGCTGGTGAAAGCGTCGACTTGAGTGATGGTCAGGGTCATCTGCGACCATTCCCTGCGCGAGTGGATATCTTACCACAAACCCTCGGGCAAGCCTGATTGACAGACGTGACGGACAGGGATTAACTAACTGCATTTTGCCGGTTTCGGCGGCAATGGGGCGAGGTAGCGGCAAGCGCCTCGGCGAAGGACACGGATACATGGCAAAGGTTGCAGCCGACAAACGAACATCCAACACGGCCGAGGATACCCTCGCGCAAAAGAGCCGCGACGAGAACGTCGTCTCGGGCGGCCACTTGGTGGCGGCGGCGCTCAAGAACGAGGGGGTGGACACCATCTTCACCCTGTGCGGCGGCCATATCATCGACGTCTACGACGGCTGCATCGACCACGGCATCCGCGTGGTGGATGTGCGCCACGAGCAGGTGGCGGCTCATGCGGCGGACGGCTACGCCCGGCAGACCGGGCGGCTCGGGTGCGTGGTGACGACCGCCGGGCCGGGGTTCACCAACGCGCTCACGGGTATCGCCACGGCGTTCCGGTCGGAGAGCCCGGTGCTCCATATCGGCGGACAAGGCGCGTTGACCCAGCACAAGATGGGCTCGCTGCAGGACCTGCCGCACGTGGACATCGCCGCGCCCATCACCAAGTTCTCGGCCAGCGTGCGTTCCACCGAGCGCATCGCCGACATGGTGGCCATGGCCGCGCGCGAGTGCTTCGCCGGCGCGCCCGGGCCGAGCTACCTGGAGATTCCCCGGGACGTGCTCGACCGCGAGGTGCCGGCGGACAAGGCGGTGGTGCCCGAGGCCGGGCGCTCCCGCGCTTCCACCAAGTCCATCGGCGATCCCGCGGACGTGGAAAAGCTGGCGGAGCTGCTGGTGCGTTCCGAGCGCCCGGCGGTGCTGTTGGGCGCCCAGGTATGGACCTGTCGCGGGCACGAGGCGGCCACCTCGCTGTTCAAGGCCCTCAACGTACCTTGCTACATGAACGGCGCCGCCCGCGGCCTGCTGCCGCCCGGCGACCCCCACTACTTCAACCGTACCCGCGGCGACGCCTTCGGCGAGGCGGACGTCATCGTCATCGTCGGCACGCCCTTCGACTTCCGCATGGGTTACGGCCGGCGGCTTCGCGCGGACGCCACCGTGGTCCACGTCGACATGGACTACCGCACGGTGGCCAAGAACCGCGATGTCTCCCTGGGCCTGGTGGGCGATCCGGGAGCGATCCTCAAGGCGGTGCGGGCAGCGGTGGGGGAACGGCCGGACAACGGCGCCGAGGGCCGCGCGCCCTGGCTCGCGCACCTCCGGGGCCTGGAGAACGAGCGCAAAGAGAAGCTCATGCCGCTCTTCACGTCCGACGCCAATCCCATCCACCCTTGGCGCGTCGCCTGGGAGCTCAACGAGTTCCTCACCGAGGACACCATCTACATCGGCGACGGCGGCGACGTCGTCACCATCAGCGCCCAGGCCGTGGAGCCCCGCGCTCCCGGCAACTGGATGGACCCCGGCGCCCTCGGGGCTCTGGGCGTGGGCACGGGCTTCGCCTTGGCCTCCAAGCTGGTACACCCGGAGAAGGAGGTGCTTTGCTACTACGGCGACGGCTCCTTCGGCATGACCGCGTTCGACATGGAGACCGCCAACCGGTTCGGCGCTCCCTACATCGCGGTCATCGGCAACAACTCCGCCATGAACCAGATCCGCTACGGTCAGCTATCCAAGTACGGCGAGGAGCGCGGCAACGTCGGCAACCTTCTGGGCGACGTGCCGTTCTCCCGGTTCGCCGAGATGCTCGGCGGCTACGGCGAGGAGGTCACCGAGTGCCGCGAGGTCGCACCGGCGCTGCGCCGGGCGCGGGAGTCCGTTCGGAACACCGGCAAGTCCGCGGTCGTCAACATCTGGGTGAACGCCGGTGAATGGGCTCCGGGCACCAAACGCCAGACCATGTACAAGTAGAACAGGGCTACATACACCTACAGGCAACCAGGGAACGAAATGGAAAAGGCACTCTCCGGCATCCGCATCCTGGATATGACACACGTCCAGGCAGGTCCCACTTCGAGCCAGCTCATGGGCTTCCTCGGCGCGGACGTGATCAAGCTGGAGTCGCCCGCGGGCGACGCCACGCGCAAGCAGCTTTGGGACATTCCCGACGCCGACAGCCTCTACTTCACCATGCTGAACTGCAACAAGCGCTCTATCACGGTGAACCTCAAGAACGAACGCGGCAAGGAAGTATTCACCCGGCTGGTCAAGGCGTGCGACGTGCTGCTGGAGAACTTCGGCCCGGGCGTGCTGGACCGCCTCGGGTTCGGCTGGGAAAAGGTGCACGAGCTGAACCCGCGGCTGATCATGGGTTCCATCAAGGGGTTCGGCAGCGAGGGGCCCTACGCCGCCTTCAAGGCCTACGAGAACGTGGCCCAGGCCATGGGCGGGGCCATGAGCACCAGCGGGATGTTCGACGGTCCGCCGGTGGTGACCGGCGCGCAGATCGGCGACTCCGGCACCGGCGTGCACCTGCTGGCCGGGATCCTCGCGGCCCTGCTGCAGCGCGAGCGCACCGGCCACGGCCAGTACGTGGAGTGCGCCATGATGGACTGCGTCATGAACCTCTGCCGCGTCAAGTTCCGCGACCACCAGCGCATCGAGCACGGCCCGTTGGCCGAGTATTCCGTGCAGCAGTTCGAGGACTTCACGCCCCGGGCCGGCAACGACTCCGGCGGCGGCCAGCTCGGCAACGCCATCGCGTGCAAGCCCGGCGGTGCCAACGACTACCTGTACGTGGTGGTGCAGGAGCACGTGTGGAAGGCCTTGGCCACGCGCGTCGGCGGCGAGGCCCTGGCCAACGACCCGCGGTTCGACAACATCGACGTCCGGCGCGCCAACCAGGCCGAGATGTGGCGCCTGCTGGAGGAGTTCGCCCGCGACTACACCAAGTGGGAGTTGATGGAGATCCTCAACGAACTCGACGTTCCCTGCGGCCCGATCATGAGCACCAAGGACCTGGCGCACGACGAGCACGTCCAGCTCCGGGAGATGATGGTCGAGGTGGACCATCCCGAGCGCGGCACGTGGCACAACGTCGGCTGCCCCATCAAGCTCTCGGACTCGCCCGTGGAGGTGAAGCGTTCGCCGCTCCTGGGCGAGCACACCGACGAGGTGCTGAGCGAGGTCCTGGGCTACGGCGCCGACGAGATCGCCGCGCTCCGCAGCGCCGGCGCGTTCACGCGCGTGCCGCCGGCCGGCGGTTGATCGGGGCGTACGTCAAGCCTGCCGGTCGCGGTGCTTCCGCATGAACGTGCGCAGCCTTCCCGTCAGTGAACCGTTCCGGTACCGTCCCTTGGCAGCGTGGCGGATCCGGCACACCCCCGGCACGTCGATGGGCGTGCCGTGCGTTCCCAGAAGCCAGCGGAACGCACGGTCTTCGTAGGCCTTGCGCCAGCGAGGCGCCGGACGCTGGTAGAAGTCGATGGACGCGCAGTAGCCGAGAGCGCGTGCGACGTCGCCGTGCGCGATCTGGTACGGCCCGGTGGCCTTGTGGAGGGCGGGGCCTCGTAGCGGGAACGCCTCCAGGGGGATCTCGCGGACCGCCGGTCCGGCCCGGCCTCCGCGCAGGATGTCATGGTCCTCCGTCAGCAACGACGTGCTCCGGGGTGTCCGGGGATACACCAGCGGATCGTCTCTCTCTTGCAGGATTTCCGCCAGGGCGTCGAGACAGCCCTCGTGGAAAACGACGTCCGCGTCGGTAAACCAGATCCAGTCCGCGCGCGTGCCGCGGGCCGCAAGGTTCCGGCCGATGCTGCGGCGGAACAGCCGCTCCTTCGGCAAGGGGACCCAGTTCCAGGCGACATTCGGCAGTTCGATTCCCTCGAAGAACCGCAGCAGCCGTATCACCGGCTCGTCTCCCGCCGCGTGGTACACGGTCATGGTCACGTGGAGTTTGTCGGTGCGGTGGCTGACGAGGGAACCGAGTTGGTAGGTCAGCAAGTGGCCGTATTGCCAGCAATGACTGACGATCTCGAGGTTCAGCCTGCCGGTACGCTTCGCCCTTGCCACCCGCTCGACGTCCATCGTGCGGAACCACGACGCCGGCAACGCGCCGCTGGCGGCGAAACGATAGAAGAGGCCGACCGCGGCCTGACCGAAACCTTGCATCGGCGGTTTGTCCGAGGAGATACGGCAGCAATCCCGGCCATGATATCATCGGTCGAGAGTTCTCCGCCAGTGCTTGCGGAGGGGGCAGGGCGACACAAATGGGATCGAGTTCCAGAGTGTTCGTTGAGCGTATTGAGCGTCATCGCTATCTGTTTCTGGCCTCCGTCGGAACGCTCCTCTACTTGACCTGCCTCGGGTTGCGCGACCTGTGGTTTCCCAACGAGCCCAACGTGGCTCAGACCGCCCTCACCATGTACCTGAGTGGGGATTGGGTCGTGCCGCGCCGCATGGGGGCCGTCTGGCTCGACTATCCGCCGCTGATCTATTGGGCGGGAGCCCTTTTTTCCACGATGCTCGGCGCCACGAGCGAGGTGTCGTTGCGCCTGCCGTCGGCCCTGGGCGCCATTGTCCTCGCGCTCGTCACCTGTGCCATGGGTTCCCGCTGGTTCGGACCCTCCACCGGGCTGTGGGCGGGCCTCGTGCTGTTGACGTTCCCCCAGTTCGTGCTCCAGGCCGTCGGCTATCGTCCCGACATGCTGTTCAGTCTGTTCATCGCCTCGGGACTCCTGGTCTACGCTTCCGGCACCGGCCCGGAGAAGCGCTTGCCGGCGCGGGTGGCGGGCTTTGCCCTGTTCGGCCTGGCGATGTTGACGAAGGGTCCCCTGGGACTCCTGCTTCCCGGGTTGGTGCTGTGCCTGTGGCACGGCGCGCGGCGGGAATGGCGTTCGCTCGCCATGCTGCCTTTTCTCGCCCTGGTCAGCCTGGCGCTGTACCTGGCGTGGTTCATTGCGTGCGCGTACCAGGTCGGGGCGGGCGACATCCTGCAGGAGTTGTGGAAGCAGAACACGGCGCGTTTCACAAGCGGTTTTCGCGGGCATGCCCGTCCGGCCTACTACTACGCCGTGAACATTTGGCATGACATGGCGCCGTGGAGCGTGCTGTTGCCGTTGGCGTTGTGGTGGAGCTGGCGCCGGCATACCAGGAGCGACTCCATGCAGCAGTTGTTGCTTTGGTGGTTCGGGGTTTTCTTCGTATTCCTTTCCATCGGCGCGACCAAGCGCCAACTGTATCTGCTGCCGGCCTACCCGGCGGTCGCTCTCCTCCTCGGCCAATGGATCGCGGCGGTTGTCGAGGGACGGGCCGGTTTCAGTGGGCTCCATCGGCGCTTGGCCACGGTTGCGGTTGTGCTCGCGGGTTCGCTGCCGGTCCTCCTGGGCGGCATCCTGCTGTCGGCGGCCGTGGGCGCGGACCTGCTCGTACAGCGGCTCACGCTGAATCCATCGGAGGCGGCGGTTGCCCGGAGTCTTCAGGCGCCGGGTCTCGGCATCGGCCTTGTGAGCGTCGCCGTGGGCTTTTGGGTCCTGCGCGCGCGGAGTTACCCCGACCTGCCGCGGGCGTTGTGCCGGCTCGCCATCGGGATCGTCTCCATCCATTTCCTCGTGTTGAGCTGGTTCATGCCCCGATTCAATCCGGTCAAGACGTACGAGCCTGCGGGCCGCTGGATCGCCGAGAACGTCGGTTCGGAATCAGTGATCGGGATCGCGTATCCGCGCCGGGGACGGGCCAAGATGGCGGCATTCGGGTATTATTCCCGGCGCGGCGTGGACCTCCTGGACAGTAAGGAAGAAATCGAGGGTTTCCTGCGGGATCATCCGGGCTCCGCCGTGCTTCTGGCCGTCGCCGCCGCCGAGACGATTTACGGTCCGGGAAACGCCGAGTGGCAGCTCCAGGTGGTGAAAGAGCTGACGGCCGGGGGAGATCGATACTTTGTCCTGCGGTAGCAATGAATCGAGTGACACGGTGGCGTCCTTCGGTCGAGGTCAAGCGACTCCCGCCGGTTACGAGAGGGTAACGCCGGCCCCCGGGGTCACCATGCTGGTGGTTCGGGGTTTGGACGCGCCCGCGCTGGCCGCTCGTGTGCTTGAACCGCCCGCGGACGCTCTGGTGCGGCATTTCGGACGCGCCGGGTTGCATGCCCTTCCCCTGGACGATGGCGGCTGCGCACTGGTCCGTTCCTATCGCCACGGCGGGGTGTTGCGCGGACTCACGCGGGGCTGGTTCGTCAGCCGCCCCCCAAGGCCCTTCGTCGAACTGACGATCACTGCGTCGGCGCGTGCGCGTGGCGTGGCGACACCCGAGGTCCTGGCGGCCGTCGTGGCGCATGGTTTTGGTCCGTGGTATCGCGGCTGGCTGGTGACGCGCGAGATCGCGGGCGCGCGCAACCTTTGGGACGCGCTCCGGGAAAACCTGTCCGGCTACGAGACGAAGGGCCTGCTGCTGCGCCGGGTTGGACGCGCGCTGCGTCTGATGCACGGACGCGGCGTCGAACACGGAGACCTGAACCTGCGGAACATTCTGGTGCTCGATGGGAGCGTCCGCCCCGACGTTTACATCATCGACCTCGACAAGGCGCGCCTCTGGCGCGGCGCGGTTTCGGCCGTCCGAGCCCATGCCAACCTGCGCCGTCTGCTGCGCTCCATCAACAAGTTGGACCCGGAACGCGTGCACGTGCGGCTCTCCGACTGGAACTCCCTGCTGGAAGGCTACGACGGCCATGGTTGAGGCGGGCGAGCCGGCGGAGCGAGCTTGACCTTGCCCGGTGGAACCGATAGGCAGAATTCACACTGGACGGGACATCGGGTTTCCGGCCCGCGCCGGCACTTGTTCCCGAAAACCTCGCCCCCAGCCCCTGGATTCCCGCCCCCGATCGGGGTCGAGGGTAAACTTCGCGGGAATGACGGAGGGGAGGGCTGGATCAAGGAGGCCTCAGGCAATGCAGGCAGGATCGAACCGGCAAGAGGAAGTGCGCTCGGTGCTGGAACGCGTGAAGTCCGAAGGCCGGACCGCGCTGTCGCCGCTGGAATGCGGCGCGGTTCTGCGCGCCTACGGGGTGACGCTGCCGCGGGAAGGCGTGGCCCAGTCGGCGGCGGAGGCCGCGGACTTGGCCGAGGACATCGGTTTCCCCGTGGTGATGAAGATCGTCTCCGAGGACATCCTGCACAAGACCGAGGCCGGCGGCGTGCGCGTGGGGGTGGCGGATCGGGAACAGGCGGAGCAGGGCTACGGCACGCTGATCAAGAACGCCCGGGCCTACAAGGCCGACGCGGTGCTGGGCGGTGTGCAGGTCCAGCAGCAGGTGTCGGGCGGGGGAGTGGAGGTCATCGTCGGCGCGGTGACCGATCCGAGCTTCGGCAAGGTGGTGGCCTTCGGGCTGGGCGGGGTCCTGGTGGAGGTGCTGCGGGACGTGACCTTCCGGCTGGCTCCGGCGAGCCGTGACGACGCCCTGTCCATGCTCGACGGGGTGGCCGCGGCGGAAATCCTTCGGGGCGTCCGGGGCGGCGCGGCGGTGCGGCGGGAGGCCCTGGCGGACGTCATCGTCGGCGTCTCGGAACTGGTGAACGACTTTCCGGAGATCCGCGAGGTGGATCTCAACCCGGTGCTGGCGGACGCCGGCGGCGCCACCGCGGTGGACAGCGTCATGACCGTGGACTTCACGCCGCGGCCCGAGCCCTACCGGCCGTCGCGGCAGGAGATCGTCTCGGCCATGCGGCGCATCATGAACCCCAAGGCGGTGGCGGTCATCGGCGCCTCGGACGGCGAAGGGAAGATCGGCAACTCGGTGATGAAGAACATCATCAACGGCGGCTACGCCGGCGCCCTGTACCCCATCAATCCCCGGGCCGACGAGATCCTCGGCAAGCAGTGCTACAAGAGCGTCAAGGACATCCCGGGAGAAGTGGACGTGGCCATCTTCGCGGTGCCCGCCAAGTTCTGCGCCGCGGCCATGACCGAGGTGGGGGAGAAGGGCATCCCGGGCGCGGTGATGATCCCGTCGGGCTTCGCCGAGGTGGGCGAGAAGGAGATGCAGGAGGAGCTTTTGGCGGAGGCGCGCAAGTACAACGTGCGCGTCATGGGCCCCAACATCTACGGCTTCTACTACACGCCCGCCAATCTCTGCGCCACGTTCTGCACCCCCTACGACGTCAAGGGACCGGTGGCGCTGTCGTCCCAGAGCGGCGGCGTGGGCATGTCCATCATCGGCTTCAGCCGCTCCACCCGGCTGGGGGTCTCCGCCATCGTCGGGCTGGGCAACAAGTCGGACCTGGACGAGGACGACCTGCTCACCTACTTCGAGCAGGACGACAATACCCAGGTGGTGGCCATGCACGCCGAGGACCTCAAGGACGGCCGCAGCTTCTACGAGGTGGCCAGCCGCGTGTCCAAGAAGAAGCCCGTGGTCATGCTCAAGGCCGGCCGCACCCAGCTCGGCGCCCGCGCCGCGGCCTCCCACACCGGCGCCCTGGCAGGCGACGACAAGGTCTACGACGACCTCCTGAAGGCCTGCGGCGTGGTGCGCGCCTACTCGCTCAACGACATGCTCCAGTTCGCCCGCGGCCTGTCGGTGCTGCCCACGCCCAAGGGCGAGGAGATCGTCATCATCACCGGCGCCGGCGGTTCCGGCGTGCTGCTGTCCGACGCCGTGGTGGCCAACGGCCTCTCGCTCATGAAGTTCCCCAAGGACCTGGACGAGGGCTTCAAGCAGTTCATCCCGCCCTTCGGCGCCTCGGGCAACCCCGTGGACATCACCGGCGGCGAGCCCCCCACCACCTACGAGCGCACCATCCGCTACGGCCTGGAGGACGACCGCATCCACTCCCTGATCCTGGGCTACTGGCACACCATCATCACCCCGCCCATGGTGTTCGCCGAGCTGTGCGCCCGGGTGGTGCAGGAAGGCCGGGACAAGGGCATCGACAAGCCCGTGGTGGTGTCCCTGGTGGGCGACGTGCAGGTGGAGGAGGCTTCGGAGTACCTCTACGAGCGCGGCATCGTCGGCTGTCCCTACACCACCGAGCTGCCGGTGGCGATCCTGGGCGCCAAGTACCGGTGGGCGAGGGGGGCCGGGCTGCTGGGGTAGGCCGTGCTCGAACTATCCCGTGTTCATTGTTCTCATCATCGCATTGGAGGTGAACCATGGAGCGACTCCCCCGGGGAGCCAACTTTCAACGAGGCCTGATGCTCTGGCAGATCGGGCTGCACGTCGCCGGTGACCCGAATACGCCGTATTACGGCAACCGGGACATGTGCATCTCGGTGGGCAGCGGGTCGGGAGAGAACTTCCGGCCATGGCTGCGCATGTCCACGGGCTCGCCCATTATTGCCCACGCGGTGGCCAAGGGGGACCTGGAGATGTCCATGGTCAACCCGTCGGCTTTCCTGACCCAGGCCTACCGGGGTGTCGGGCTCTTCGCGGAGCCGCTGCCGCTCCGGGTGGTAGCCTGCTACCCGTCCTGGGATCGCTTCGTATTCATGATCCACCCGCGAACGGGGATTACCTCCTTGTCCCAGATCAAGGAGCGGAAGTACCCGTTGCGTCTTTCCATCCGCGAGGACGCCACCCACTCCACCCGTGTGCTGCTGGACCAGACCCTGGAGATCTACGGGTTCACGCTCGCGGACCTGGAGTCCTGGGGCGGCAGCCTGCAGCTCAACGGCGGCCCTGGAGACGAGCGGCGCATGGCGGCGCTTCGGGACGAGACCATCGACGCGGTGTTCGACGAGGGCCTCGTGCTGTGGTTCGATGACGCGTTGTCGCGCGGCATGGAGCCCGTCACGCCGGACGATTCCGCCATGGAGCAACTCAACGCCCTGGGCTGGCGCACGGTGACCATGCCCGCGGGCTGCTACCCTCACCTCAAGTCCGACCACACCTGCATCGACTACGGCGGCTGGCCCCTCTACACGCGCGCCTCCCTGCCCGACGAGGACGTGTACAAGGTGTGCGCGGCGCTGAAGGAGCGGCAGAACGAGATCTACTGGGAGACGCTCACCGGCATCGACCAGTTATGGAAGGATACGGACGCCACTCCCCTGGACGTGCCGCTCCATCCCGGAGCGGAGCAGTTCTGCAAGGAGCAGGGCTACCTGTGATGGACCTGGAGGCACTCACCCTGGCCGAGGCCGCGCGCGGCATCGAGGCGCGCGAGGTGTCGCCTGTGGAATTGACCCGGGCGTACCTGGAGCGTATCGAGCGCCTGGACCAAGAGCTCAACACCTTCGTCACCGTGATGCGGGAGCAGGCTCTGGCGGATGCCGGCCGCGCCGAGGCCGACATCGCCGCGGGTCGCTACCGCGGCGCGCTGCACGGCATCCCCGTCTCCATCAAGGACAGTCTGGCCACGGCCGGCGTCCGCACCACCGCGGGCGCCAAGCACCTGTCCGACTGGGTCCCCGATGAGGACGCCACCGTCGTGGCACGGCTCAGGCAGGCCGGCGCCGTGATCCTGGGCAAGACCAACATGCACGAGTGGGCCGCCGGCTGCACCACCATCAACCCCTACTACGGCACCACCCGCAATCCCTGGGACCGGGACCGCGTATCTGGCGGCTCCAGCGGCGGCTCGGCCGCGTCCGTGGCCGCGAGTCTGGCCCTGGGGTCCATCGGCACCGACAACGCAGGCTCGGTGCGCAACCCCGCGTCCCTGTGCGGGGTGGTGGGGCTCAAGGCCACCTACGGCAGGGTGAGCCGCGTCGGCGGCGTTGCCGGCACCGGAGGCTATTCCACGGACCATTTCGGCGTGCTGACGCGCACGGTGCGTGACAGCGCGCTCATGCTGCAGGCCATCGCCGGCATCGACCCCAAGGACCCTCTGTCCAGCGACGCCCCGGTACCGGACTTCAGCGCGCAACTCGGCGAGGGCGTGGCGGGCCTCAAGATCGGCATCGTCCGCGACTACTTCGACGACTTGGCCGTGGACGAGGTAAAGGAGGCCGTAGCCGACGCGGTGGAGGTGCTGGAGTCCCTGGGCATGTCCGTGCACGAGCTGTCGGTCCCGTACATGGAGCACGTCCCGATGGTGCAGCTCGTGACCGCGCGCGCCGAGAACCTGTCTCCCGCCGACTCGTTCCTGCGCACCCGTCCGCGCGAATTCAGCCCCGAACTGCTTTACCGGCAGGTGCGCGCCCTGGCGCTTCCCGCCCACGCGTACGTCACCGCGCAACGGGTCCGTCGCCTCATCTGCGAGGCCTTCGACGGGGCCTTCGAGCAGGTGGACGTGATCGTGAGCCCCGCCGTGAGCATGCCGGCGGAGACCATTGAGGAGTGCCAGCAAGGGTACGTCGAAACGGCGGGAGGCAGGATCCCGTTGCAGGACGCGCGCGGCACACGCGGCACCCTGTGCACCATCCCGTTCAACGTCACCGGGGCACCCGCCATCAGCGTCCCCTGCGGCTTTTCCGCCCAGGGCCTCCCCATCGGGCTGCAGATCGCCGCGCCGCATTTCGAGGAGCCCTTGCTGCTGCAGGTCGCCCACGCCTACGAGCAGGCGGCGGGGTGGCATAGGCGGAGAGCGCCAGTGGGTTAGGGAGTATTGACCCAGCCTGGGAAGCGGGAATCCAGGCGGGATGGGGACACAAGGAGGCTCCATGCGATATCGTGACGTAGGCGTTCTGGTCTATGACCGGGCGAAGGCGACACCGGGCTACACCCTCATCGTGCCGCAGTCGTCGCGCAAGGCTTACGTCATCGGCATGCGCGGTGAGGTGCTACACGAGTGGTCATTCCCCTTGTGTCCGGGGAACTACGCCTACCTCCTGCCCAACGGCAACCTCCTCTGGGCCGGCCGCATGGAGGAGGGGCCGCCGCTCCGGCGCGGCAAGGGCGGCCTCCTTCGGGAGTACACCTGGGACGGAGACGTGGTGTGGGAATACTGTGATCCCGCCCAGCACCACGACTTCCGCAGACGCCCGGACGGCAATACCATCTACATCGGCTGGGAGCCTGTGCCGGCGGACGTCCAGCCTCGGATCAAGGGCGGCGTGCCCGGCAGTGAGCACGACGGTCTCACCTACGGCGACTACGTGCGCGAGGTGTCGCCGGCGGGCGACACGGTGTGGGAATGGCACGCGTGGCGCGACCTGGACCTCGACCGCTGGGTAATCTGCCCGTGCTGCGGCCGCGACGAGTTCGCCCACGCCAACGCCTGCTTCCCGCTTGCCGACGGCGGCGTCATGCTCAGCTTCCGGCGGTTGAACGCCATCATGATGATCGACCGCGAGACCTGCAAGGTGCGCTGGTCGCATCAGGACGTCACCTGGGGCCATCAGCACGACTGCACGGTGCTGCCCAACGGCAACATCCTGCTGTTCGCCAACGGCATTCACGGGCTCGACAACCCGTTCTCGCGGGTCATCGAACTCGACCCCGAGTCCGGAGAAACGGTCTGGCACTACCGGGGCTCGCCCATCTGGACCTTCTTCAGCCCCAACATCAGCGGCGCCCAGCGCTTCGAGAACGGCAACACGCTCATCTGCGAGGGACAGATGGGACGGGCCTTCGAGGTCACCCAGGCCGGCGAGATCGTGTGGGAGTACGTCTGTCCCTTCTTCGCGGACTACGAGGGCCGCGGCCCCGGCAACAGCATGTTCCGGGTCTACCGTTACGCCGCCGACTCACCCGAGATCGGCGGCCGGCTGGCAAGCCCGGTAGGCTGGTAAGGGCGTAACGGGCCAAACATCGGGAGAACGACGGTGAGCACGATTCGAGTCCTCGTAGGCACGCGCAAGGGAGCGTTTGTTCTCACGGCCGACGGCCAACGCCGCGACTGGTCCGTGGCCGGGCCGCATTTCGCCGGCTGGGAGGTCTACCACATGAAGGGCTCGCCGGCGGAGCCCGACCGTGTCTACGCATCGTCGAACAGCGATTGGTTCGGACAGGTCATCCAGCGCTCTAATGACGGCGGGGTGACTTGGGAACAGCCCGGATCGGGACCCGCGGAGCAGGATGCCCGCCCCGACGACGCCGCGGGCGCGCCCATGCCCGGCGGCGAAAGCAACAAGTTCGTCTACGACACGTCCGAGGAAACCGGCCGCCGGCTGACCACCCACCAATGGTATGACGGCACGCAGCATCCGTGGGAGTTCGCGCGGGTGTGGCACCTGGAGCCGTCGATTGCCGATCCGGACACCGTCTACGCGGGCGTCGAGGACGCCGCGCTGTTCCGCACCACCGACGGCGGCGAGTCGTGGCACGAGCTTGCGGGCCTGCGCGGCCACGATACGGGGGCGGCGTGGATGCCGGGCGCGGGCGGGATGTGTCTGCACACGATTCTGCTCGATCCCAAGGACCCGGAGCGGATGTTCGTGGCCATCTCCGCGGCCGGCTCGTTTCGCACGGAGGACGGTGGCCGGACGTGGAAGACCATCAACCGCGGTCTGCACTCCGGGTTCCTGCCCGATCCCACCGCCGAGATCGGCCACTGCGTGCACCGCCTGGCGATGCACCCGTCGAACCCCGACCGGCTGTTCATGCAGAAGCACTGGGACGTCATGCGCAGCGACGACGCCGGCGCCAACTGGAATGAGGTCAGCGGCAACCTGCCGAGCGATTTCGGCTTCCCCATCCACGTGCACGCGCACGAGCCCGAGACGGTGTACGTCGTGCCCATCAAGAGCGACTCGGAGCACTATCCGCCCGAGGGAAAGCTGCGCGTCTTCCGCAGCCGCACCGGCGGCAACGAATGGGAGGCGTTGACGAAAGGACTGCCTCAGAAGGACTGCTACGTGAACGTGCTGCGGGACGCCATGACGGTCGATTCGCTCGATCCCTGCGGCGTCTACTTCGGCACTACGGGCGGGCAGGTGTACGTGTCGCCGGACGGCGGCGACCACTGGACCGCCATCGTCCGCGATCTGCCGAGCGTCCTGTCGGTGGAGGTGCAGACCCTGCCATGATCCGGGTCGCGCTGCCCTACCACCTGCAGACGCTCGCCGGCATCCGCTCCGAGGTGACGCTGACGGTGGAAGGTCCGGTGACGCGGGACAGCGTGCTGGACGCCCTCGAAGCGCGCTACCCCATGCTCCGCGGCACCATCCGCGATCACGTCACCCGCCGCCGGCGGCCCATGGTGCGCTTCTTCGCGTGCAGGGAGGACCTCACCCACGACCCGCCGGACGCGCCGCTGCCCGACGCCGTCGCATCCGGCGCGGAGCCCTTGCTCATCGTGGGAGCCATCGCTGGAGGATAGGGCGCTAAGACCCTGAGAACTCAGGGTGTGTCGCTGGAATTCAGGGTCTTCGCGGGTTACCCGATCGCGTCACGTCTTCCGGAAGTGCAGGATCCCCCACTGGAGGTAGCCGCGCTTGCCGCCGTCCACCCAGTGGCGCAGGCCGGTCTTCACGCGCCGTACATGATCGGCGCCGCACTGCGTCGTCAGATCCTGCTCATTGGCCAACAGATCCTCGAGGATCCGTCCGTAGTGGGTGGCGAGGTGCGGCGTGAGGTCGGCGAACTCCAGTTCCTCGAACCCCAACTCGGACAGCATCGTGCGGTACTCCCGAAGGGATCCCAGGGAGTCGAGGTGGACGCGGTCGAGGATGGGCTGCAAGGCTGCCGCGGGGCAGGAATCGCCCTGCATGGGGTCGGTGAAGATGAACTGACCGCCCGTGCGCAGCACCCGGCCGACTTCCGCGAAGACCTGTCTCCGCCGGGTGCTGTGCAGGATGGCGTCCTGGGACCATACCACGTCGAAGCTGCCGTCCGTGACCGGGATGTCCTCGAAGCTCCCGTCGACGACGTTGATGGCCAGGGAGCAATTGTCTCTCGCATTCAAGGCCCGGTTCCGGGAGTTCTGCTCCTCACTCAGGTTCAGGCACGCCACGTGGCAGCCGTACTGTCGGAACAGGTAGCGGGCCGACCCGCCATGGCCCGCGCCGATGTCGAGCACGCGTGTGCCCGTGCCCAGTCCCTGGACCATGGAGGCGATTCGCTCCACGGTCCGCTGGCCGGCTTCGTCCACCGTGTCCCCGTCGTTCTCGTAGATACCGAGATGCAGGTGTTCGTCGCCGTAGGAGGCATCGTAGATCCGGCGCACGTCATCGTTGTTGTAGTAGTCTCTGACCGATTCCACGGCCTCCGAATAGCGGGCTTCCGGCACTCCCATCCGACCGTTACCCTTTCCGGAAGTGCAGGATGCCCCACTGCAGATTGCCTGCATTGCCGCCGTTCACCCAGTGTTGCAGGCCGGCCTTCATGCGTTCGATGTACTCCTCGCTGCATACCTTGAGCAGGTCCCACTGGTTGGCCTGGACCTCGTCCAGGACCCGCGCGTAGTGGGTGGCGAGTTGCGGTGTCAGGTCGACGAACTCGATCTCTTCGAAGCCCAGGCGCGACAGCATCGTCCGGTACCGTGGGACCGATCCGAGGGAATCGAGATGGATACGGTCCAGGATCGGCTGCAGAACTTCCGTCGGGCAGTCTTCGTGCTGCATGGGGTCGGTGAAGATGAGTTGGCCGCCCTGGGACAGGACCCGGCCGACTTCCTCGAACACGCGTTCCCGGTTGCTGCTGTGCAGGATGGCGTCCTGGGACCACACGACGTCCACGCTGTCATCCGGCATGGGGATGTCTTCGAAGCTGCCGTCCACCACGTTGATGGCGAGGGAGATGTTGCTCCTGGCGTTGAGGTCGCGATTGCGCGCGTTCTGGACCTCGCTCAGGTTCAGGCAGCCGACGTTGCAGCCGTAGTTCTCGACCAGGTAACGGGCGGACCCGCCATATCCCGCCCCGATGTCCAGCACGCGGGTGGTCGGCTCCAGTTGTTGGATCATGGAGGCCATGCGTTGGACGGTGCGCCGGCTGGCGTCGAAGATCGTGTCGCCCTCGCCCTCGTACAGGCCGACGTGGATGTCCTCGCCGCCCCACACGGTGGCATAGAACCGGTCGGCGTCGTTGCTGTTGTAGTAGTCCCGGGCGGTCTCCACCGCGCCGGAGTACGCCAACGTGGCGCCGGCCCGAACCGGCCGTTCCTCGTTCTTGTAGAGCTTCTCCGCCACGTGGATGAAGAAGTCCGGATCCTCCACCCGATGGGTCTCCTGGAAGTCGGCGTAGGTCTTCACCTGCTGAAACCCCACCTCGCCCATGAGCTTGCGCACGTAGTCCTTGCGCAGGGGGAACATGTTCAGGTGGAAGACGGAGTTGTCCGGGAACTCGTAGCGGAACCGCGCCAGCCCCTCGTCGACGTACTCCGGCGCGGCGCTGACGTTCTCGCCGCAGTAGTAGTAGATGTGCTTGGAGCTGAACCCATCGTCGAGGATGTCGTCGTAGTTGCGTTGGTCCAGGACCAGGACGCCGTCGTGCTGCAGCACCGAGTAGAACT
>JAPPNE010000106.1 GCA_028818775.1 Deltaproteobacteria bacterium
AACGAAAAATCCTCCGCATATTATGCTGCGAATTAACCAGACACCACACTAGCCGCGGCGCGATGGGGGACGCGCGGGTTTGAAATCCGCGCCCCGCGACGTATCGCGCCGGCGCGGCCCCTGGTTGCAAGATCATGAAGCTGACCTACAACTGGCTGATGGAGATGGTGGCGTTGCCCGCGGACGCGGGTCCCCTCGGGCCTGAGGAAGTGGCCGACCGTCTCACCCACGCGGGACTCGAAGTGGAAGCGGTGCGGCCGCTGGCGACGGATGTCGGGGCGCTCATCGTCGAGGTGAAGAAGGTGGAGCCGCACCCCGACGCAGATCGGCTTTCCGTGTGCGAGGTCCACGACGACGGTGAACGGCGGCGGGTCGTGTGCGGGGCGCCCAACGTGCGCGCGGGCATGAAGACCGCGTTACTGCGGGCGGGTTCGGTGCTGCCGTCGGGACAGGCCATCGAGCGGCGCGCCATCCGCGGCGTTGCCTCCGAGGGCATGCTCTGCTCCGAGCGGGAACTCGGGTATTCCGACGACCACCGGGGCATCATGGAACTGCCGGCGGACGCTCCCGAGGGAGCGCCCGTGCACGCGTACCTGGGCATGGACGACTGGATGCTGGAGGTGGGGGTGACGCCCAACCGCGGCGACTGCCTGAGCATCCTGGGAATGGCGCGGGAGATCGCCGCCCTCACCGGCGGCCGGGTCCAGGCCCCGGTGATTCCCGAACAACTCCGCGAGCATCCGGCGGCGCTGCCGGTGGCGGTGGAGATCCTCGACCCGTCCCTGTGTCCGCGTTACTCGGCGCGGCTCATCGAAGGGCTGCGGCCGGCGCCGTCGCCGCCGTGGCTGCGCTTCCGGCTCGAGGCCTGCGGCATCCGCTCCATCAACCACATCGTCGACGTCACCAACTACGTGATGCTGGAGACCGGCCAGCCGCTCCACGCCTTCGACGCACGGCAGATCGCCAGCCGGCGGATCGTGGTGCGCACCGCCGGCGCATCGCGCACGCTCACCACGCTGGACGGGTCGGAAAGGGCGCTCCATCCCGACGACCTGCTTATCTGCGACGGGGACACGCCCGCCGCCCTGGCCGGCGTCATGGGCGGAGCGGGCTCGGAGGTCACCGAGGAAACCGAGTCGGTGCTGCTGGAGAGCGCCCACTTCGACCCGCTGACCATCCGGCGCACGGCCAAGCGCATGGGCATGCACACCGAGGCGTCCCACCGCTTCGAGCGCGGCGTGGACCCGGAAGGGACGCGCTACGCCATGGACCGGGCGGTGGCGCTGTGGGAAGCCATGGGCGAGGCTCGGGTGGTGCCGGGCTACGCCGACGTCTATCCGGGCGCCCGCGCGCCGGCCGACATCACCCTGCGCTATGCCAGCGTCGGGCGCGCCTTGGGAGTGGATCTCGCGCCGGACCGTGTCCGCGGCATACTCGAATCCCTCGGCATCGAGGTCAAGGGCGCGACCGCCGAGGCCCTGGAGGTGACCGCGCCCTCATTCCGCTTCGACCTGACGCGCGAGGCCGACCTCGTCGAAGAGCTGGCGCGGATCCACGGATACGACAACATTCCGGCGACGCTGCCGGCCGTGCGCATGGGTGCGGGAACCGACGACCCGTCGCTGCACTGGATGCGCAAGGCACGCACGCTGCTCACCACTCAGGGGCTGAGCGAGGTGGTGACCCTGCCCTTCTGCACGCCGCGGATGAACCAGGCGTTCGGCGGCCTGTGGGACGGAGACGGCAGACCCGTGCGCATCACAAACCCATTGCGCCAGGAAACCGACGAGATGCGCCTCAGCCTGCTGCCGGGACTGGTCGAGAACCTGCACGCCCACGCCGAGCGCCGGAGCCAGAGCTCCATGATCTTCGAGCTGAGCAAGGT
This sequence comes from Deltaproteobacteria bacterium, assembly GCA_028818775.1. Taxonomy (NCBI): domain Bacteria; kingdom Pseudomonadati; phylum Myxococcota; class Myxococcia; species Deltaproteobacteria bacterium. Next base: position 1,886 of record JAPPNE010000106.1, read on the forward strand.
CTTCTCGCTCGGACGTGACGGCGGCTACACCGAGCGGCTGAACCTGGCCGGACTCATCCGCGGGCACCGGCCCCGGCGCGGACTCAAGGCCGAGAGCCCGGAGTTCGTGTTCGCCGACGCCAAGGGGATCGTCGAGGACCTGGTGGAGGGGACCGGTTGCGCCGGCATCCGCTGGGAGGCCCGGAAGGCGCCCGCGAGCCTGCACCCGGAAAGGTTCGCCACGGTCTTCGCGGAAGACGCCCGCGTGGGCCATGTCGGGGAGATAAGTCCGCGAGTTCGCGAGGAATTGGACCTGCCCCCCTGCTTCCTTTTCGAGCTTGACTTCGGCCCGATCGTTCACTATGCTCGACCGGATTTTCGCGTTCGGTCCATCCCTCGATTCCCTTCGGTCGAGCGCGACCTCGCCATCGTCGTGGCGCGGGACTTTCCGAGTCAAACCGTGATCGATTGGGTTCACAAGCTGGATGAGAAACTCATCGAACGAGTGGAAGTCTTCGACGAATACACCGGCGAGCCCATCGAGGAAGGCAAGAAGAGCCTGGCCTACAAGGTCTTCTACCGGTCCGCGGAGAAAACCCTTACGGACCAGGAGGTCAACGGCGTGCACGAGGACCTCACCCGCAAGCTGTGTTCCGAATTCGACGCCACGTTGCGCTGAACGCCTGACCGGCCACGGGGCCGTCAGAGGATAGGGATGACCAAGGCGGACATCATCAACCGGATCTACGAGAGGGTGGGTTTCTCCAAGAAGGAGGCCACCGACGTCGTCGAGGCTGCGTTCGAAATCATCAAGTCCCAGCTCGAGAAAGGCGACAAGGTCAAGATCTCCGGGTTCGGGAACTTCGTCATCCACGGCAAACAGCCGCGCAAGGGCCGCAACCCGCAGACCGGCGAGGAGATCACCATCGCGGGCCGCCGGGTGCTGACCTTCAAGCCCAGCCAGACTCTGAAGAAGAACATGAACACCGTCGCGGGCGAGGACTCCGACCCCGACGCTTCCGCCCAGTCGTGATATAATCCGGTGCGATGGCCGTCGTGATTCCGGACAAGCACTACTTCAAGATCGGCGAGGTCAGCACCCTCCTGGACCTCAAGCCGTACGTGCTGCGCTATTGGGAAACCGAGTTCGACATCCTGAATCCCACCAAGGCGAAGTCCCGCCACCGGCTGTACCGGCGCAAGGACGTCGAGTTGCTGCTGGAGATCAAGCGGCTCCTGCACGGCGAGGGCTACACCATCGAGGGCGCGCGCAAGAAGCTCAAGCAGGGCGAAGCCGACGACCACCGGACCAGGGAGAAACCGGACCACCGGCGGGAGCTTGTCCGGATCAGGGACGAGCTTGTTTCGCTCCGCGACTTGATTTCCTGACGCCCGTCCGTTCCCCCTTCCGCCGCGCGGATTCCCTGCCGGCTGTGCGCGAATTGACCCGTTGCCGCTTCGGTGTTAAAAAATTTGCAGCAATGTCGGGGCGTAGCGCAGCCTGGTAGCGCACACGCTTGGGGTGCGTGTGGTCGCTGGTTCAAATCCAGTCGCCCCGACCATCATCCTTACCGGGACCATGGCAACCGGTGCCGTCACGTCAGCTCAATCCAATGGCTCAATGGCCGTGAGTTCCAACAACCGCAGCGTCACAGCACTGGAGGGCGCCAGAGAGCGGATGGTACAGACCCAACTGCTGGACCGCGGCGTGAACGACCCACGCGTGATCCATGCCATGCGCAAGGTGCCGCGCCACTTGTTCGTGGAGCCGGCGCTGGTGAACCGCGCCTACGACGACGACCCGCTGCCCATCGGCGCCAAGCAGACCATCTCCCAGCCCTATATCGTCGGTTACATGCTGCAGGCCCTTGGCCTCAAGGGCACCGAGCGTGTCCTGGAGATCGGCACGGGATCGGCGTACCAGACCGCCCTGCTGGCGGAGTTGTGCGCCAACGTGTTCTCGGTGGAGAAGCTGCGCAGGCTGGCGGTGCAGGGCCGCGCCGTGCTCGACGAACTGCGGTACTACAACGTGGCGATCCACGTGGGCGACGGGACCCTCGGATGGTCCGAGCACGCCCCGTACGACGCCATCGTGGTGGCGGCGGGCGCGCCCCGTGTGCCGGAGCCGTTGGCTCAGCAGCTCGCCGGCGGCGGCCGGCTTATCATTCCCATCGGCGACCAGACTTCCCAGGTCTTGAAGCTCGCGAGCCGCACGCCCAGCGGTCTCGAAGAGACGAGCCTCGGCGAGTGTCGCTTCGTCAAGCTTCTGGGGAAGTACGGCTGGCCGAGTTAGTGTTGCCTGGCTGAAGGTCGTGTACGAATGTTCGTGGACGACGCCGTTGGCTCAGCCCATGTTCGCCCCCGGGGCGCCCTCGCGCTCCTTTTCCTCTACGTCATCCTTGCGGCCGCGGGTTGCAGCTACGTCGACGAACGGGTCGACAACCGGCGCGCCGCCGCCAAGCGTGCCGGCGATGAACGCCGTCCGAAGCCCGCGCGCGCACGCAACGGCGTCTTCCATGCCGTAAAGAAGGGCGAGAACCTCTATCGCATCGGCAAGGCCTACGGCGTCGACCACCAGACGCTGGCGCGCATCAACCGCATCAGGGACACGCGCGACATCCAGATCGGGAGACGGCTGTTCATACCCGGCGCCCACCGGCTGCTGCCGGTGGAGATCATCACGCCCATCAAGGAAGCCGCTCCGGTCAACGCCACGGCCGCGAGCCCGCCCCGCCGCACCAAGCCGGCAAGACCGCGCACCGCGCGGGCGAACACCGCTCCCGCCAAGACTCCGCGCGCCAAGGCGGTTCGTCCCGATACGCAACAGCGCAAGGCCGCATCCGCCGAGACCCGCGCCGCGCGCCGGCCCTCCAGAGGAGCGCGGCGCACGTTCGCCTGGCCCGTCAAGGGCAGGGTCACCGGCAGGTTCGATTCGCGCCCCGACAGCCTCAACGACGGCATCAACATCGCCGCGCCTCCGGGCACGCCGGTGCTTGCCACGCTGGCGGGACAGGTCATCTACAGCGACCAGTTGCGCGGCTACGGCAACCTCATCATCCTGCGGCACCGCAGCGGTTTTGCCTCGGTCTACGCCCACAACCGCAAGAACCTCGTACGGAAGGGCCAGAAGGTGAACCGGAGGCAGGTCATCGCCGAGGTGGGCGCCACCGGCCGGGCCGCCACGCCCTACCTCCACTTCGAGATTCGCAGGAACAACGTCGCGCGGGACCCGCTTTCCTATTTGCCGTGACTGTGCTAGCCCCAACCGCATGAACGATTGGGACAATCGCGGCATCGTAGAGATCCGCGCCGCGATCCGCGACATTCATGACTTCCCCAAGCCCGGCATCGTCTTCAAGGACATAACCCCGCTGCTGAGCGACGGCGCCCTGTTCCGGAGGACCATCGACTTGTTCGCCGAGCGCTACGAAAGCGCACCCGTGGACACCATCGTGGGCGTGGAGTCCCGCGGCTTCATCATCGGGGCGGCCCTGGCCTACCGGCTGGGCAAGGGGCTGTGCGTCATCCGCAAGCCCGGCAAGCTCCCGTACGATACGTTGCAGACCACCTACGAGCTGGAATACGGCACCGACACCCTGGAGGTGCACAGCGACGCCCTGGCCCGCGGCACGCGTGCGCTGCTGGTGGACGACCTCGTCGCCACCGGGGGCACCGCCGTGGCCGCCACCGCCCTCGTGGAGCAACTCGGCGCCACCGTCGTCGAGCACGCCTGCATCATCGAGCTCGGCTTCCTGAACCCGCGCGAAAAGCTCGACCAGGAGCTGTTCTCGCTCATCCGCTACGATTCGGAGTAGCGGAGGCACCAACCCCTGAATCGTCATTCCCGCGGAAGCGGGAATCCAGCTTCCCGCTTCCGCGGGAGTATCTGTGATGGGAGTCAAGGGCTAAGTGGGTTGCGG
>JAPPNE010000107.1 GCA_028818775.1 Deltaproteobacteria bacterium
GGGTTCCCCGCGGCCTCTCGGGGGGGGGGCCCGTGCAGGCGTCCCCCACCCCCGGGGGGGGGGGGGGCCCCCCCTCCCCCGCGGCCCCCGGGGGGGGGGGGGGGGGGGGGTTTTCTGGGGGGGGCCCCCCGCTTCCGTTGAAGCCGGAGGCGCGTGGGCGCGTCCCGGCAAGGAGTTCCCATGGAGCTGACACTCGCACACTACCGCAACCGCTTCTGCATGTTCCGCACCTACTACGCGCTGGCCGAGGGCATCGTGAAGCCCGAGGGCTTCGATCTCAAGGTCATCGAGGTGGCCGATCCGCCCAGCCACGAGCTGGAGGAGGTGCTGATCCGGGGCGAGGTGGCGTTCGCCAACGTCTATCTGCCGAACTTCCTCAAGCGCAAGCTCGGCGGCGCCCCCATCGTCGGCCTGTCCACCGAGTGGAAGTCCACCGCCAAGGGCAACGGCGTCTTCGTGCTCAAGGACGGGCCGGTGCAGACGCCCAAGGACCTGGAGGGCCGGCTCATCGCCAGCCACCACTCCGATCCCCACGCCATGCACTGCTACCTGCTGCGCAAGCACTACAAGGTGGACGACTCCACCATCCGCTGGGAGTCCCATCCCCAGGAGGAACTCGTGTCCATCCTCAAGGAGGGCAAGGCCGACGCCGTCACCCTCATCGACCAGGTCTTCTGGCACGGCGAGAAGGACCCCGACGTGCGCTGTCTCTACACCGACGGCGACGCCTGGCGCGGCCTCCACGGCCTCCCCGAGATCATCAAACACATGCTCGCCACCCGCGAGGACCTGTTGCAGGAACACCCCGAGTTTGCCGGCCAGATCCTCGACGCCTGCCGCAAGTCCATCGCCTACAGCGACGCCCACCTCGAAGAGGTCGCCGACAAGTTCATCGCCAGGTACGGCGGCGACAAGCAGGACATCCTCGCATCCGCCGGCTACCCCAAGATCGAGTTCACCTTCACCGACACCGAGCGCAAGGAAGCCGAAGCCACCATGGAGATGCTCATCGAGACCGGCCGCCTGGAGGGAAGGGTGGACCTGTCGACGGCGTTCGTGTCGTGAATGTCAAGGTCTTGACGCTCACCCCATAGCTCTATAGGGTGGGCCGCACATCACCGTCTCAGACGAATCGAGGGAGGTTTCCATGCGAAGCTTGATTGCAAAGATATTGGCATTCTCACTGGGCGCGGCTCTGTGTTTCTCCGGCATGGCGCTGGCGTCGAGCGCCGATCTGGTGGCCGCGGCGAAGAAGGAAGGCAAGATCCGGGTCATCATCTTCTCCAGCTACAAGAAGGCCGCCCAGGAGTTCGAGAAGAAGTACGGCATCACGGTGGAGGGTACCTACGTGGGCGCTCCCGACATTCTCCGCAAGGTGAGCCAGGAATCGCAGGCGGGCATATTCGCCATCGACGTTTTCGCCACCTCGCCGGGACCGCTGAGCGGGCTCAACCACTGGACGCAGCCCTACAAGCCCGCCGGATACGAGAGAGTGGCCCACGTCATGGAACCGCTCCCCAAGGAGTGGAACCAGATCCCGCTCTTCAACCACGTGGTGGGGGCGTCCTACAACAAGAAGCTGGTGCCGCCGGACAAGGCCCCCCGGAGCATCCAGGACCTGATCAAGCCCGAGTACAAGGGGAAGATCATCTCCCGCACACCGTGGCTGGGCTCCAACTATCTCGTGCACATCGCGTCCTTCTACTCGTGGTTCGGAGAGAACGAAGAGAAGTGGGCCGACTACTGGACCAAGTTCAAGGCCAACGTGGCACGGTACGAGCCCAAGTGGGGCCAGCTCCACGCGGCAGTGGGACTCAAGGAGTTCTCGCTGGGTATCTTCACGCTGCCCTACACGCCCTACACGTTCGGGCGGAGCTATCCCGACCTCGGCTACTCCACCTTTCGGGAACCGGCCATCTGGTGGCCCAACATGGCGGCCATCCACAAGAACGCGCCCCATCCCAACGCGTCCAAGCTGTTCGTCGATTTCCTGGTGAGCACCGAGGGCCAGAACATCTTCCGGGATGAAGGGCTGCTCGTCGCCGACAAGACCGTGGAGCCCCTGGATGCGCTCAAGAAGGAGTTGACGGGTGTCAAGTTCTTCGACCCGTCGCCGCAGATCATCGCCCGCGAGGTGAGCCAGAACGGGGCCGAGTGGAAGGCGCGCATCCAGAAGCTCTATCAATAAACAGCTTCCGATAGCCTGAAACGGCGGTGCCGGAACGACGCGAGGGGCCATGTTCGAATTCTTCCCGGGGAACCGGAGCTGGTCCTTCGCGTGCATCCGGCTGCTGGCCGAGAGCTACTACGGCGGCGGCGAGTTCAACGAGATCCACCGCACCGCGCAGCGCATCAAGCCGGGCGACGTCGAGAGCTGGCACGCCGAGTGGCTCGAGACGGCGGAAAGGGTGGGCGCCCACGGCCGCGAGCAACAGGCCGCCGGCCATCCGCAGAGCGCGGTCAAGGCCTTCTTCCGCGCCTCCAACTACTACCGGGTGGCCGAGTTCCTGCTGCCCTTCACCGACGACCGGAAGATCCCCACCTACCGGAAGTCCACCGAGAGCTTCCAGGCCGCCGCGGCGCTTTCGCCCGGCATCGAGCGCGTGGAGGTGCCCTACGAGGACACCGCCATGCCCGGCTACTTCTTTCACGCTCCCGCCTCGGCCGGAGAGAAGCCGCCCGTGCTGATCTTCACCGGCGGCGCCGACTCCACCGCCGAGGAGGTCTACTTCGTCGGCGGCCCCGAGGCCGCCAAGCGGGGCCTCGCCCTGCTCATCGTCGACGGCCCCGGACGCGGCGGCATGCTCCGGCTGCGCAACAGCCTCGCCATCCCCGACTTCGAGCGTCCGATCACGGCCATGGTGGACTACCTCGAAGCCCGCGGCGACGTGGACATGAACCGCGTCGCCCTCATGGGCATGAGCATGGGCGGCTACTACGTCACCCGCGCCGCGGCCTACGAGAAGCGCGTCCGGTGCTGCGTGTCCCACTTCGGCCCCTACGACTGCTACCGCGACATCTACGAGTACTACGAGCCGCTGAGGGGACAGTTCCGCTGGATCACCGGATCGGACAGCGAAGACGAGGTGCGCCGCCGCCTGAGCCGGTTCACCCTCGCCGGCAGCATCGAGAAGGTCGAGTGCCCGCTGCTCATCCTCCACGGCGAGGACGACATCATCACCGACCCCCGGTGCGCTTACCAGACCTACGACGAGGCCCGGTGTGAGAAGGAGCTGCGCTACCTCCGCGCCGGCGAACCCGGCGCCGTCCACTGCTCCTACGACAACCACGCCGAGATCTTCCCGTTCATGCACGACTGGGTGGCGGCGCGTCTTTGAAGATGTGTTATAAGGGACCATGCGTTGTCCCATCCGTTCAACCACGACACGGGAGGCCCTCATGACCAGGAAGATCGTGCGCTCGACGTTCGCCGTGCTCTTGGCTCTGGCCCTGTCCGGCGTCGCGGCCCATGCCGCGGAAAACTTCTACGCCGGCAAGACCGTCCGCATCATGGTCGCCTATTCGCCCGGCGGCGGGTTCGACGCGTACTCGCGCCTTCTGGCGCGCCACCTGCCCCGGCACATTCCGGGCAACCCCACGGTGGTGGTTCAGAACCGGCCGGGGGCCGGCGGCCTCATCACCGCCAACTTCATCTACAACAAGGCCAAGCCTGACGGTCTTACCATCGGCCACTGGGTCGGCGGGCTGATCCTGCAGCAGTACCTGGGCAACAAGAAGGTGCGATTCGACGCGGCCAAGATGGGCTGGATCGGCGCGCCGGTGCGGATCACCAACGTGTGCATGACCCACAAGAAGAGCGGCGTCGTCGACCTGGCCTCGTGGCGCGCGGCCAAGCAACCGGTCAAGTTCGGCGGCAGCCAGCCCGGCTCTACCCTGTGGGACATCCCGCGCATCCTCATCGCCCACACGGACCTGCCCATGAGGCTCATCGAGGGCTACGGCGGCACCGCGCCCGTGCGGGTGGCCGCGGAGAAGGGCGAGGTCGCGGGCGTGTGCGCGAGCTGGGAAGGGCTCAAGAACCCCTGGGCCGCGCAGCTCGCCAGCGGTGACGTGCGCGTGCTGGCCCAGTTCGTGGACAAGCCTCACTCGGAGTTGGCCGGCATTCCCCTGACCAACGACGTGATCAAGTCCGACGTGGGGCGGCAGGTGATGAACATCGTGATCCGCGACATCGGCGGCGCCCTCAACCGGCCGTACTCGCTGCCTCCGGGAACTCCCAAGGACCGGCTGATGGTGCTGCGCCGCGCGTTCGACGCGACCATGAAGGACCCCGAACTGCTCGCGGAAGCGAAGAAGTCCAGGTTCCCCATCACTCCGGTCTCCGGCGAGGACGTGGACAAGCTCGTGGCCGGTGTCGCCGGTCTGCAGCCCGAGTTGCTGGCCACCATCAAGAAGACCTTTGCGCCCAAGAAGTAGCGGGCTACCCCGCTCAGGGGCAGGGGGGAAGAGCTTCGGGTCGAGGCGCCTTCACCCGTCGGCGACTCGACTCATGGCTCAATCTCCGGGACTGGCATACAGCATCCACACGCCGCGCTTGATCCTGCGCTGCTGGCATCCCACGGACGCCAACCTGTTGCAGCGGGAGATCAACGACAACCTGGAATACCTGCGCCCCTGGATGGACTGGGCCCAGCAGGAGCCGGAGTCCCTGGAGATGAAGACGGAGCGGCTGCGGCATTTCCGGGACGACTTCCTCTCGCGGCGGGAATTCGTCTACGGGATATTCGCCCCGGACGGCCTGCGCATCATCGGCGGCACCGGCCTGCACACCCGCGAGAGCAAGGACGCGCGCGAGATCGGCTACTGGATCGGCCGGTCCCACGCCAACAAGGGCCTGGCCACCGAGTCCACCGCCGCGCTCACGCGGGTGGCCTTCGAGGTCAACCGCGTGGAGCGCCTGGAGATCCGCTGCGACCCGCGCAACAGGGCCAGCGCGCGGGTGGCCGAGAAGCTCGGCTACGTTCACCGCGGAACGCTCTACCGCAACAAGACCGACGCCGAGGGACGCCTGCGGGACACCATGGTGTGGAGTCTGGACGCGGAGGAATATCCCGACAGCCGTGCGTCGGGCGCGTCCGTGGCCGTCTACAACCGCGGGAAAGTCAGGATACTTTAGGCGTCTACTGGATATCGTACAGCCGCGCCACGTTGTCGGCGGTGAGGCGCCGGCGCATCTTGTCGCTCAACTCGCCCATGGTCTGCTGGATGAACTCCTGGGAGTCGGGCCAGATGCCGTCCCGGTGGGGGTAGTCCGAGGCCCAGCAGAAGTTTTCCGGAGCGTACTCCTCGGCCAGGCGCGCGCCGACCTTGTCGTCCTGGAAGGTGGCCCACATCTGGCGCCGGAACAGCGCACTGGGCGGTGTGCTGATCATCCCCTCGTACTCGCCTTCCCGGAACTTGGTGTCCAGCCGCTCCAGCACGTACGGGATCCAGCCGATGTGGCTCTCGGCCATGACAACCTTGAGGGCGGGATGGCGCTCCAGGGTGCCGCACAGGATGATCGACACGAGACACTCGTCGGCCTGCATCGCCACCACCGCTACATGGGCTTCCCGGGAAACCTTCGGGATATCCCCCCTGAGCTTTTCCTCCGCGCTCCGGGGGCCGACCGTGGTGGTGCCGTGGCCCGCGCCGATGTGGAAGGACAGCGCCACTTCCTCCTCCTCGGCGGCGTCCCACATGGGTTCCCACATCTCGTGCCAGATGGGCGCGGGGCCGTTGAAGAAGTCGAACAGCGCGCCCTTGAGCCCGAGCCCGTTCCTGCCGATGCGGCGGATCTCCGCGGCCGCGGCGTCGGCGGAATGGGCGGGGATGTCGGCGATGCCGATGAAGCGGTTGGGATCGTGCTCGCAGAACTCGGCGATGAAGTCGTTGTAGGCCCGGTAGGTCGCGGTGATAACGTCCGGGTCCTTGATGCTGTCCTCGACGAAGCGGATGCCGTAGATGACCTCGGCGGCGATGCTGTCGATGTCCAGGTCCCTGGCCCTGAGCTTCGGATCCGAGGGATGGGTGGGTTCCCACCCGGCCTCGCGCATCCTGCGGCCCCGGTGGTTGGTCATGGGCTGCCGCCCCATCCAGGCCCGGTGTCCTCCCATCATGGCGCCGTCCCCAACCCACGTGGGTTTGCCGTCGACGGTGTGCACGTTGGGCACGCGGTCCTTCAGCTTCGCCGGCGCGCGGGACCGGAACGTATCCTCGTCGAGGTAGAAGAGGTCCATGTGTCCGTCTGCAGAGATGATTCGGTCGCTCATGATCGTTCCCTCCGGTTCCCACTTCTCTCACAGTCTTCCGGTACTGGCAAGTCTGACGACGTCGTGTCGCCCCCGCCGGGAGCCCGTGTCAGGCCCGGGATGACGGAGGGCGGACCCAACGTCATCCCGGGCCTGACGCGGGATCCGGGGCATGCCCGTGCCGAACGGCCTTCCCGATTTGACTGGCTCGATCGGGCGTGCAACCATCCCGGAACCGAGGAGGACCATCCATGACCACGACGGCCAACGATCTCCAGGGCGAATGGCGCGACCGCGCCGCGGTGCCGGACCACGTGATCTGGGGGCCTGGATCGCATGAGCGCCTGAAGGGGCTGCTGGAAGAGATGGGTTGCGGCCGGGCGCTGCTTCTGACCAGCGGTTCGCTCAAGAAGCGCACGCCGTGGGTGGACAGGATCGTCGACGGGCTGGGCGGCATGGTGGCGGCGGTCCGCAGCGACAGCGCGGAGTTCACCCCCGACTGGCTGTGCTTCGACACGGCCCGGCAGGCGCGGGAGGTCGAGCCCGACGTCATCGTCACCGTGGGCGGCGGCAGCGTGGCGGACTGGGGCAAGGCGGTGGCGTTCATCCTCGCCCAGGGCCTTGAATCGGTAGAGGAACTGGACGGGTATGTGGCCTCCCCGGACAACCAGCGGCTGGCTTCGCTGCCCCGACCGCCGATACCGCAGGTGGCGATGCCTACCACCCTGTCGGCCTCGGAAGCTACCTGGTCGGTGACCATCAACCGCCCGGAGCGCAAGTTCAAGGACCACGTGCGGCACCCGGACCTGGTGCCCAAGGCGGTGATCCTCGACGCCGCCATCGCCTCGTCCACCCCGGCCGGCCTGTGGTGCGCCACCGGCCTCAAGGCCATGGAGCACGTGGTGGAGAAGCTCTACACCGTGGACCGCAACCCCGTGGTGGACAACATGTGCCTCAAGGCCGGCGAGCTGCTGTACCGCTACCTGCCGCGCTGCAAGGACAACCCCGAGGACCTGGAGGCCTTCACCCAGTGCCAGGTGGCCCTGGTAGGCGTGGGCTTCCACGGACGCGGCGTGCACAAGGGACTGTCGCAGGTCATCGGCTGGCAGCTCGGCGCCTACGGCGTCTCCCACGGCCACACGTCCTGCGTCATCCTGCCCCACGTGATGGAGTTCAACCGCTCCATCAGCCTCTCCGCCCAGGCCGCTCTCGGCCGCGCCCTGGGCGGCGACGCCGCCACGGACGACGAGGCGGCGGAGAACGCGCAGGCCGCCGTGGCCGGGCTGGTGCGGGACCTGGAGCTGCCGAGCCGGCTGCGCGACGTCGGGATCCCGCGCGAGGACCTTCCCGAGATTGCCAGGAAGGTCATCGTGTCGCCCAACATCATCTACAACCCGAAGCCGGTGACGCAACCCGGGGAGGTTCTGGGGGTGTTGGAGAGGGCGTGGTAGCCAATGGTCTTGAATGCATCGCCAAATCGGTACTTAGTCGGCGTCGACATTGGCGGCACCTTCACCGACTGCGTTGCCATGGATGCGGGCGGCACCATGACCGTGGGCAAGGCGCTGTCCACGCCGGACGACTACTCGGTCGGGGCGCTGAATGCGGTGCGTGACGCCGCCGGAAACCTCGGGCTCGGAGACGAGGACGAGCTGCTCGCGTCGGCCCGCCTCTTCTTCCATGCCTGCACCATCGGCGACAACGCGCTTCTAACAGGATCGGGCGCGGTTACCGGCCTGATCACCACCAGGGGGTTCGCCGACACGCTCCGCATCATGCGCGGGCGCTTCACGGACGGAGTGCCCGAGTCGGAGATCTTTCATCTGTCCCGGCTCGACAAGCCCGCGCCCATGGTGCCGCGTCCGCTGGTCAAGGAGGTGGACGAGCGGGTGGACTACAAGGGGGCCGTGCTGGTGCGGCTGGACCCGGCCCAGGTGGCAAGGGTCGTGGAGGAGTTGGTGGCGGACGGCGCCGAGGCCCTCGCCGTGAGCCTTATTTGGTCCGTGGCCAACGAAAGCCACGAACGGGCCATCGCCGACATGGTCGCGGGGAGCCACCCGGAAGTATTCCTCAGCCTCTCCAGCGAGGTGGCGCCTTACCTGGGTGAGTACGAACGCACCGCCACCACCGTGTTCAACGCGTGCATCGGGCCGCGCATCTCCACCTACATCAACCGGCTCGGGGCACGGCTTCAGGAGCGCGGGCTGGCGGGCGAACCCCTGATCATGCAGTCCTACGGCGGCGTGCTGGGAGTCGATGCCACCGCCCGGAACGCCATCGGCACCATCGAGTCGGGTCCCTCGGCCGGAGTCACGGGGAGCGCTTGGCTCGGCCGGCTCATGGACCTGCCCGACATCCTGGCCACGGACATGGGCGGCACCACGTTCAAGGTGAGCGTCATCCGGGATGGGGTCATCGAGAAGGACTACAAGCCGGTGCTGCTGCGCCACCAGATCTACGCCACCAAGATCTGGGTCGAGTCCATCGGCGCGGGCGGCGGCAGCATCGCCTGGACCGATGCCAAGACGGGGCTGCTCAAGGTGGGGCCGGAGGGCGCCGGCGCCCAGCCGGGCCCCGCGTGCTACGGCCTCGGCGGCGCCGAGCCCACGGTCTCCGACGCCGACCTCGTGCTCGGCTACCTCAATCCCGACTACTTCCTGGGCGGGCGCCTGTCGCTGGACGCCGGGCGCGCGCGGCGCGCCATCGAAGAGAAGGTCGCCGAACCCCTGGGCCTCTCGGTGGAGGCCGCGGCCGGCGGCATCTACCGCATCATCAACGCGCACATGAGCGACCTGATCCGCCGCGCCACGGTGGAGCGGGGCTACGACCCGCGGGACTTCACGCTGTTCGCCTTCGGCGGTGCCGGGCCGGCGCACGCGGCGCGCTACGCCGCGGAGCTGGGCATCAGGCAGGTGGTGGTGCCGCTCACGGCGTCGGTGCACAGCGCCACGGGGCTGGTCAGCTCGGACGTCGTCTACCAGTACGGCAAGTCGGACCGGATGCAGGTGCCGGCGGAACCGGAGCGCGTCAACCGCGCCTTCGACGAACTGGTGCGGCGCGCCCGCGCCGATCTGGCCAGCGCCGGCTTCGAGGGCGGCAGCGTGCGCATCGAGCGCAGCCTCGACATGCGCTATCGCTACCAGGTGCACGAGTTGAACGTGGTCATGCCCGAGGGTACGACGCCCCTTTCGGAAGAGATGCTCAACGGCGTGTACGAACGTTTCGACGACCTGTACGAACGGACCTACGGCCGCGGCTCCGGCTACCGCGAGGCGGGGAAGGAGATCATGAACTTCCGCCTCACCGCCACCGGCGTGCTGGACAAGCCGCGGATCCAGTCGTACCCTCTGTCCTCGGCCGCTCCGGACGCCGCGCTGAGGGGCCGCCGCCGGGTTTTCTTCGAGGAGTTCGACGAACCACGGGACACCCCGGTGTACGACTTCGACGCGTTGCGTCCGGGGAACGAGACGGCCGGTCCCGCCATCATCGAGACCCCGGTGACCACCATCGTGGTAAACCCGGCGGATCGGGCCGTCATGGACGCCTACCGCAACGTCCGGCTCCTCGTCGGCGGTTGAGGCACGAAAGGGATTCCCATGGACACGCGCATACACGGCGTCGATCCCGTCACCTTCGAGATCCTGTCGCACCGGCTGCACCAGGTCACGCGCGAGATGGGCATTACCCTGGAGCGCACCGGCGGCACCGTCAACACCACCCAGCAGCGGGACTACATGGCGTCCCTGTACCGCCCGGACGGCGACATCCTCTCCGCCGGGGCCACCCTGGGACAGCACGTGGTGTGCGCCTCCTACGCGGTGAAGCGCATCATCGAACGCTTCCCGCCGGACGAAATCTTCGAGGACGACGTCTTCCTGCTGAACGATCCCTACCTCGCCGCCATCCACCAGTCGGACATCTACGTGGTCTCGCCGATCCACCATGGCGGGCGGCTGGTGGCCTGGAGCGCCACCTTCGTGCACGTGAACGACGTGGGCGCGCTGTCGCCGGGCGGGGACTCGCCCGACGCCACCGAGATCTTCCACGAGGGGCTGCGTGTTCCCGGCATCAAGCTCGTGGAGCGCGGCGCGCTGCGCCGGGACGTCTTCGACACCCTCACCAACATGACGCGCCAGCCGGGCATGGTGGGGCTGGACCTCAAGTGCGAGATCGCCGCCAACAACGTGGCCAAGGCGCGCCTGCGGGAGATGTACGCGCACTACGGCGCCGAGCTGCTCGATGCCGTGGCCGGCGAGATGATCCGCTACACCGAGGCGATCTTCCGGGAGCGCATCGCGTCGTTCGAGGACGGCGAGTGGACCGAGGAACTGGCGCTGGAGGCCCAGGACACCTGGCGCATGAAGGTGGCGCTGCGCAAGCGCGGAAACCGGCTCATCTTCGACTTCACCGGCACCGACCCCCAGGCGGTGACCGGCGTCAACCTGCCGTTCCACGGCACCGCCGGTTTCTGTTTCGCCGCGGTGTTGACCACGCTGGTGCACGACCTTCCCAAGAACCACGGGGTGATCCGGCCGCTGGAAGTCATCGCTCCCGAGGGCACGCTGGTGAACGTCAGCTATCCCGGCCCGGTGTCCCTCAACACCACCTCCTGCGGCTTCAGCATCGGGTTCCTGGCCAGTTCCGTGCTGATGCAGATGCTCGGCACCCACGAGCACTGGCGCGACGAGATCGTCACCCCCAACGCCAGCCACCGGAACGGCAAGCACTCGGGGCTGAACCAGTCCGGCCGCTACTGCGTCTTCAATCTCGCCCACGGCGCCATGGACGGCAACGGCGCCCGCGCCCACGCCGACGGCATCGACTCCGGCGGCAACTACATGAACTGCCCCAACGCCGAATGGTTCGAGCTGAACTTCCCGGTGCTCTACCTGTTCCGCCGCCACGCGACGGACTCGGCCGGGCCCGGACGCTACCGCGGCGGCCTGGCCGTGGAGACCGCGCACACGCCCCACGACGCCCCCGAGGGGCGCCTCGGGGGCGTGGCCTACGGCGTGGCCGGACTCAGGAACTCCGGCCACGGCATGTACGGCGGCTACCCCGGCGCGCCCAGCGTCATCGTGCTGCGGGAAAAGACTCGGGTGCGCGAGGTCATGAGCCGCGACCGCAACGCCGTGGACCTCGACGAGGTGGGCGGCACCGAGCGCGTCCTGCCGTACTGCAACTTCGAGTTCAACGACGGCGACGTGCTCTACATGCGCGTGGCCAGCGGCGGCGGCTACGGCGACCCGCTGACGCGCCAGCCGGACCGGGTGCGCGCGGACCTGGTGGACGGAGCGGTCTCGGAGGGCGCGGCGCGGGACATCTACGGGGTTGCATTCAGGCCCGAGACACGGGAGGTGGACGACGCGGCAACCGAAGCGTTGCGGCGACGCCTGCGCGGTGGGGACGGCGCGTTGCGGGAACAAGACGGAGCGCGGGACAAGGCGAACCGCGCGGCAAGCCGAGCGGCGGTCGTTCCCGGCGGGGACGACACGACGCCGTGCCCGCGGTGCGGCTCCGCCAACGCGCCGATTCAATCAGAAGCGGACGGCGCCCTCGAAGAGCATACTTTCCCACCGACCGAGGCAGGCCCGCTCATGAGCGACCTTCACGGCCGCTACCTGTTCGAGAAGCTCTACTGCCCGTCGTGTCATGTCCTGCTCAAGGCTCACATGGTGTCGGTGACATGACCGCAGTCACCATTGACGCCCGGAAGCCGCGCGGCGGCGCCCGTCCTACGCCCGGACCGACGAAGCCCTTGCCACATGGACTTGGTCCGCCCAAGACGCGGCAGTAAAGTGCCAATCCTCCCCAATTTTGGGGAAGCGCGAGGCCGCGAAATCGGCTTACGTTCCAAGAACCTGTCGGCGAGTCGTTTCCGAATCGATCGCGAGGTTGGTTGTTCGGTGTAGGCTCCTGGTGCTGGAAACAATGGGAATCGGGTCCACGGAAAGTCGGCCCGGAACGGCGCGGTCATGAACGAAGAGGGGACCTTCGAGCGCATCCTCGCTTCGCTGCACGAGGCGGCGCTCGACCCTGCCCGCTGGCCGGGCGCGTCCTTGCTGATCGACGAAGCCTTGGGCACGCACGGCAGCAGCTTGGTGTGTGCCGAGGGCGAGTCGGTAGAGGACATCCGGTTCCATCTGTTTCAGACCTACTTCCGTGGAGAACGGCACCCGGAAGTGGAGCGTCTCTACTTGGAGACCTATTATCCCCTGGACGAACAAGTACCCCGCGTGTTGCGCGCGCCCTTCAACCGGTTGTTCCGCATCACCGACTTCTACACCGAGCAGGAGCTGAAGACCTCCGAGGCGTACAACGCGCACCGGACCCACGGCCATGCCGGGGATGCCATCGAAGTGCGGCTCCGAGGGTCCCACCGCTTGCGCATCCTATGGCAAGTCAGCGACCCGGTGGACGGGGACGGCTGGTCGTCAGGGCAACTCGACCGTATTCGAGGTCTCCTTCCGCACATCCGTCACTTTTTGCGCGTGCAGCAGACTCTCGCCGGCGCCGATGTCCTGGGGGAGCCGCTCACGGACCTGCTCGAGGTCTCCGGGCTGGGCATCATGCAACTCGACGGGCGCGGGCGGATCGTGGCGGTGAACGACCATGCCCGGGATCTGCTGCGGACCGGCAACGGCGTGCTCGACAGGGACGGGTTGCTGTGCGCCCGCTTGCCGCGGGACAACGACGGTCTCCAGAGGCTCCTGAACCGCGCGTTGCCGCAATTCGGAGTTCGAGGCGCCGGCGGGTCGACGGTCGTGACACGCGCGGATACGCTGCTCCCGCTGGTGCTGCATGTGCATCCGGTGGAATGGCAGAAGACGGACTTTCCGTTCGCGCCGGTGGGGGCGCTGGTGCTGGTCGTGGACCCGGTGAGCGGGACCGCCTTCGACCCCGCCTTGGTTGCGGCGGCCCTCGGTCTCACCGGGATGGAAAGCCGGGTCGCGATACTGCTCGCCCAAGGCATGAGCGTGCGCGACATCGCGAAGACCACGGGCCGCAAGGAGAGCACTATCCGCTCCCACGTGAAGCACATTTTCGCCAAGCACGGGCTCTCCCGGCAGGCGGAGCTGGTGCGCCTGGTGGGCCTTCTGGCCCGCGCTCCCAAGGCCGGACGTTAACCGTCTGGATCGAGGGCCAGAAGGTCACGGTAAGCGCGAGATTCCCGCTCCCCGTCGTGACCATCGCGCCGGTCGAGTACACGGCTGGGTTCCGGGTCACGGCGCACTGGTGAGCGCCGACGTGCCAGGACAGGTGGCGATGAGCGGACCGGAAGGGACGCGACGCGGCGTGACCGGCACCGGGCCGGCCTCGCGCGGGGTGCGCCGAACGCGTGCCAGACGGTAGACGCGGTGAAGGGGTTGACGGTGTCGGTCAGACCGAACGGAACCGCCATCTTGCCGATGCTGGCAAAGAAGGGCGTCCGGTCAAGGTTGCCGAACAGGACATAGGCCCGCCGGACCTGGACCTGGTTGCGTTCGAGATCGGTATTCGTGCCCTTCCCGAAACTCTGTTCCGGGTCGAACAGCGTCACCGCGTGGCCCGAGATCCAGTCGCCGAGCATAGCTGTTGCCCCAACCCCCCGCTATTGCCGCAGGCTCGGCGCGAAACGCCGCTACCTCCCCTGACGACCGACGGCGACAATCGTATCTTGTCCCTCTTGATCACATGTCTCCCTTGTCTGTACGGTTCGCGCCGGAGCCGCCTCCGGAGACGTTGATACGGAAGATAAAGCCGATTGCGCGCCTTCGCGCTTCACCCATATTGGGGAGACTAGCGCATTTCTTGCCGTCTCTTTCCGCTGAGCGCCTCCAGCCCCCTTGACCGGACGCGGTACGGAATGCGGCGGCCGGCTCGGTGTCTCCGTCCGCACGGCCGTGGCGAGCCTCGAGGGCGAGGGCGAACGCCGGCTGGGTGGAGGCGGGCTTCGGGCTGCGCTACGTTGCCTCGGCCCGGGGGCTCACGGTGGAGGGCCGCGTGCGCGGGCTGCTCACGCACTCGGACGGCACCTACGAAGAGTGGGGCGCGGCCCCGGGCGGCGCGGAGCGGTTGTGGACCGCGGCTCCCGCCCCGGGTCTCGCGCCGGACGAAGCGTTCGCGGCGAAGGCCGGGCTCAAGGCGGAACTCGGCTACGGCCTGCGCCCGCCCGCGGGCGCCGGCGTGCTCACGCCCTACGCGGGCTTCTCCATGGCCGGCAACGGTGCCGCACGCACCTACCGCATCGGCACACGGTGGACCGCCCAGCCGGCGTTCGCCCTCGCCCTCGAGGCTCGCCACGGCCGTGCGGACGGAGACACCGAGCCGGCCGTCGCTGCCCTGCTCCGCGCATCGTTCCGCTGGTAGCTCTCGGCCGAGCGGGTCGCGTCTTCATTGCGACCGCCTGTCCGCTAAGTCTCGGTATCGTTCTGTTCCTTGGGCACGGAGGCGAGCATTCTCTCCACGAAGAACTCTGCGGCTTTGTAGGAGCTGCGCACCATGGGGCCGGCAGCGACGTAGCGGAACCCAAGCGCCACCGCCTGCTCTTCGTAGTCCCGGAAACGGTCCGGGTGCACGAACTCCGCTACGGGGAGGTGCTTCCGTGTGGGCCGGAGGTACTGGCCGAGGGTGAGGATGTCTACGTTGCGGGCGCGCAGGTCGTGCATGGTGGCGAGGACCTCGGCGCGGGTCTCGCCCATGCCGAGCAGGATGGCGCTCTTGGTGTAGATGCGCGGGTTCAGTGCCTTGACGTTCGTGAGCACGTCCAGGGTTTGCTCGTAGCCGCAGCGCCGGTCGCGCGCATAGCGCGTAAGGCGGCGGACGGTCTCGATGTTCTGTCCGATGACCTGGGGCGCGACGTCCACGACCTTCCCGAGGGCGCGGATGTCGCCGCGAAAATCCGGGATCAGTGCTTCGATGATCAGCTCCGGGCAACGGCGCCGGGTCTCGTGGATGGTGTCGGCGAAGGCCCCGGCGCCGCCGTCTTCCAGGTCGTCCCGGTCCACGGAGGTGAGGACCACGTAGCGCAGGTCCATGCGCGCCAATGCCTCGGCCACCCGCCTGGGCTCGTCCGGATCCACGGGCGTGCCCGCCTTGGCGGTCTTTACCGCACAGAACCGGCACCCGCGCGTGCACACGTCACCGAGGATCATGATGGTGGCCGTTCCCGCGCGCCAGCACTCGGCCAGATTGGGACAGCGCGCCTCCTCGCACACGGTGTGCAGCTTGAGCCCGCGGAAGTTGTCCTTGAGGCGGTTGTAGTCGGGACCGGCGGGCAGCCGCACCTTGAGCCACGGCGGCTTGCGCGCCGTCTGTGCAAGCGTGTCGATCATCGTGTTTCCAGCCTAACCCACGAACCGCGAAATGACCACCGTACTTCGGACACGTCATTCCCGCGGAAGCGGGAATCCAGGCCGGGGGAGGCCGGAAACGCCGCTATAGTGCCCCGCCACCACCCCTGGATTCCCGCTTTCGCGGGAATCACGGAAAGGGGAGTTAGGTGCTGTTTCGTGGTTGGGCCGGGCCTTGACGCAGCCTGTTTCGGGCCTTCAGCGCGTGAAGAACCCCTCCACGATGGCGTCGTGCCACAGCCGGCACACCGGGGGGATGATGCCGCGCGGGAGGTCGTCGTAGGTGAGGCCCCAGGTATGGATCCCGGCGCCCAGGGAGACGCAGGCCACCTTGGGCGCCGGGTCCATGGCGGCGTAGAGCGGCTGCGCGTCGCAGCAGCGCCGCAGGGTGACCGTGTCGTCGTCCAGGCCGTGCAGCGAGAGCATGGGAGGGACGGGCTTGGCGCCGGGACCGGACAGCTCCCGCAGGTAGCCGAGATAGCGGGCCACGAGCCGTTCCTCGTCCGCGCCGCTCATCTTCAGGCGCCGGGCGGTGACGCGGGCGGCTTGGTCGAGGGCGCCGGCGCCGTTCTTGTGGACGAAGTCCTCGGCCTTGAAGTTGGTGCGCTTCTTCGACACCTCCCACTTCTCCATGGTGAGCTCCATCAGCATGGGCAGGCCGTAGCCCTTGTCCTTGAGCCCTTCGTAGAGGTAGCGCGCCGTGTCGCGCCAGGTGCGCAGGCGCAGGTGGTTGAAAGGGAACTCCCAGCGGTCGCCGGTGGTGGCCGTGTAGATGTAGGCGAACGTGGAGGAGCCGTAGCCGAGCACGCCCTCGACATTGGAGACGCGTTGGGCCGTGATCATGGCGAACGGTCCGCCGGTTGAGTGGCCGTGGACGTAGAGGGCGTACTCGGACGGGTCGAACTCGCGCCGGCAGCTCTCCCGCAATGCTTCCTCGAAGGCCACGGGCCACGCGGCCATGCGGTGATAGAACTCGGTGCCCTCCCGCGCCACCAGCGAAATGACGGTGCCGTAGCTCTCGCGCCGGGCCTCATCGCGCGCCACTTCGTACTGGTCGCGCGTGATGCGCGTTTCCTTGGTCCACAAGGGCGTCCGGCCGCTGCCGTCGGGCTCGAGCGTATCGCCCGGCCAGTCCCTGGAGGGGTCCGGCAGGTAGAGGCGCCCGGGAAAGGTCATGAGCGTGACCTTGAAGCCGAACTTCGTGGCCAGCATGCGCGCCACGGGCTCCAGCGACTTGAAGTCCGAGGTGCCGCCGTGCAGCAGGAAGATGCCGGCGCGCCTGCCGTCCGGGGCCTTGGGGATGCGCGCTGGGTCTTCCGGCGCGTAGGTCATCGTGCCGATGTCCCAGTCCATCTCCAGGGCGCGGATGCGGAAGATGTCCTCGCGGTTCCCCACCGGGATGTCGGGCAGGTCGAGGGTTTCGCGGGAGAGCTTGACCACCTCGGGACGGGGGATGGTGTCCGGGGGCGCCCACGCGCCGTTGCCAGCATTCATTCGTTACCTCCAATCACAATCCGTTCGCCCTGAGCGTAGCAAAGCGAAGTCGAAGGGCGCCATCTTCGGGACGCAGGGGCTCACATGCCCAGCAACCCTTGCTGCCCGTAGTAGTAGAAGCCCGCGACCGCGCCGGTCATGAGGGTCGCGAGGGTGGCGCCTACGAGGGCGCGGAGTCCCAGCGCGGACAGGTCGCCGCGGCGCGCCGGGGCGAGGGCGCCGATGCCGCCGATGAAGATGCCCATCGAGGCGACGTGGGCGAAGCCGCACAGCGTGTAGGACAGGACCAGGATACCGCGCGGCGAGATCGCGCCGTCGGCCGCGAGCCTGCCCAGCTCCTGGTAGGCGACGACCTCGGTGAGGATGGCGCGCCCTCCGAGCAGGCGGCCGGCGGCCGTGAGATCGGTCTCCGCAAGACCCAGGAGCCACGCCAGGGGCGTGAAGATCCAGCCCAGGAGGCGCCGCAGGTCCACGGGTCCGGCGAGAGCATCGCTCAACGGCGCGGTGAGCTTGAGCAGGCCGTAGTCGATGAGGGCGACGAAGCCCAGGATGGCCACGAGCAGGGTGCCGATGCCCGCCGCAAGCTTGAGCCCTTCCCAGGAACCGTCCATCAGCGCCGCCATGGTGTTCTGCTTGCGTCCGCTCTCGGCCATGGGCGGCACCCCACCCAGGGTGTCCGGAGTCTCGGTTTCCGGCAGGATCAGCTTGGACACCAACGCCGCGGCCGGTATGGACATGACCGAGGCCGAGACGAGGTGGCCGGCGATGAGCGGAAAGCTGTCCTTCAGAAACAGCACGTAGAGCGCCAGGGTGGTGGACGCCACCGTGGCCATGCCGCAGGTGATGAGCGTGAGCAGCTCGGAGCGCGTCATGCGGTCGAGATACGGCCGCACGGTCATGGCCGACTCCACGCCGATGAAGATGTTGGAGGAGCCCGCCAGGGACTCGGCCCCGGAGAGCCCCATGGTGCGGTGAAACAGGACCGCGAAGAGCTTCACCACCGGTTGCAGGATGCGCAGATGGTAGAGCGCGGCCATGAGCGAGGCGAAGAACACCACCGCCGGGAACACCTGCGCCGCCAGGATGAAGCCGATGGACGGCGACCCGCCCGCGGTGGTCTCGCCCGGGTTGAGCGCCAGCGGGCCGAAGAGGAAACGCGCGCCCTCGTTGCCCGCCCGCAGGATCGTGATGACGGCGTCGTTGATCCATATGAGGGCCGTGCGGGTCCACGGGATCCAGAAGACCACCGCCCCCAGCACCAGCATCAGGCCGCCGGCCGTGAGCACCGTGCGCCAGGGGACGGGCCGCCGGAAGCCGCCCGCGGCCCAGGCCAGAAAGGCCAAGGCGATGAGGCCTCCGAGGGAACCCAGGTTGAGCCAGCTCATGGGTTCCACCGTTTAGCGCGACGTGATCGGGCGCGCAAGATTCGGTCCGCGCGACGCAAGCTGCGATTCACACGGGTAGTGGTTCAGTTTGGTGGCTACTTTCGCGCGACGTTTCTTGACAATCTCCCGTGGAGCGGGTTAATACCCGAAACATCCGGCGCGACACGAATCAGCGAGTCGGCGCCGCGCTCCTCACGCACAACCTTACAACAGGGCCGACCAGGAGGTTCCCATGGCGAACAAGTATCAGATCATCGACGGCGACGGGCACGTGGTGGAGGACATGGAGGCCATCACCAGCCGCTTCCCGGAAGCGGTGCAGCAGCAGATGCGCTGGTCCAATCCGTTCCCGCCGCTGGATCACCTGCACTCGGCCAACGCCCACAAGCTCCCGGAGGGCTCGTTCCAACAGGTGGGTTACGACGGCTGGGTGGAATTCCTGGAAGACGTGGGCATCGACCGGACGGTGCTCTATCCCACCGTGGGCCTGTCCTACGGCAAGGTGATCAGCCAGGACTGGGCCATCGACCTGGCGCGCGCCTACAATGACTGGATCGCCGAGAACTACGTGAAGAAGAGCCCGCGCTTCCAGGCGGTGGCGCTGATTCCGCTGCAAGAGCCCGCGGAGGCGGTGAAGGAGCTGCGCCGCGCGGTGGAGGAACTGGGAATGTGCGGCGCCATGCTGCCGTCCACGGGAATCCAGTTGCACCTGGGCCACAAGTACTACTGGCCCATCTACGAGGAGGCGGACAGGCTGGGCTGCTGCATCGGCATCCACGGCGGGGCGCACGAGAACCTGGGCATGGACGACCTGCATCCCTACGCCCCGGTGCACGCCCTCGGCCATCCCTTCGGGCAGATGATCTCCATGGGCGGCATCGTCTTCAACGGCATCTTCGACCGCTACCCCAACGTGCGCATCGGCTTCCTGGAAGGCGGCGTGGCTTGGCTGCTGATGTGCCTGGAGCGCTTCGACCGTTCCTACGAGACCCACATCCAGCACGATCCCCGGAGCGAGTTCCTGCAGCTCCGGGGCGGCGAGGCGGTGAGCGATTACGTGAAACGGCACATCGAGGAAGGCCGGATCTTCGTGGGCTGCGAGGGCCACGAGCCCGACCTGGCGCACGCCATCCGCACGGTGGGCAACAAGCCGTGGGTCTACTCGTCGGATTTCCCTCACGAGGTCAACAACGAGTTCTGCAAGGAAGAGCTGGGCGAGGTGATCGAGAGCGATGAGCTGACCGACGATGACAAGGCCGCGGTGCTGTCGCGCAACGCGGAACGTTTCTACAACCTGCCGGCGGGACTGTAACGTCGACGAGGCGCGGGAGGAGATTCCCGGGTTCACTGATCCCGGAGAATCTTCTCCAGCTCCTTCCGTTCCCCCTCCGTTATCCGGCCGCCACCCTGGGCATTCTCTCCCGGTCGGCGTGAAAAGTCGATCCCGTCGAACCGGAAGGCCACGAGGCTCACGATTTCGTGCCGGTAGAGCCAGCCGAGCATCACCGCTAGTATGATTACCGGCAACAGGAGCCATCCGCGCCATCCCTGAGGTTTCCTCTTGCGCGTCCGCGGTCGTTTCCTGTTGGCTCTGGCCATTGGGGCTGAGATTCCCTGTCCAGCTTTTCGATCGATTGGCGTGTTGCGCCCCTCAACTCCAACTCGAGATCAGCAGAGGCTCGGGCCACAGCACGTGCAACAACTCATCGAATACCAGATAGAGGTAGCCTTCGGCCAACGCGCCCAGCAGCAGGGCCGTGCGCCAGCGGGCGCCGTAGGCGAAGGCGTAGCCGGCGGTGAAGAGCGGCAGCGTCACGTGGAAGCCGATCAGGAGGATGCCTCCCACCAGCGCGGCGATCCAGAGGATTACCTCTCCGGTGCGGCGCAGCACGTCGGGCAGGCCGCTGTCGGTCGCGGCCTCGGCCGCGGATCCGCCAAGGTGCTTCCGGATACGCAGGATGTCCAGCGTGACCTGGAGCAGCGCTAGGGGAATGCCCACCCCCGCCAGGGAGTAGATGATGAGCGCGCTCCGCAGCGGCCACTCTTGCGCGACGCTCGCCCCCCACGCCAGCAGCGCGATGAAGCCCAGCGTGTACAGGATGTTGCCGGCGCGCAGCCGGGGGTCGTCCGGCGGCGCGGCCGGGGCGTCGCCGCGCTTGGCCTCGCGCCGCTTGCGGATAACCGGCAGCATGAGAGTGAAGACCACCAGCGCCAGCAGCAACATCACCGAGGGGCGCAGCAGCCAGGCGAAGTCGTAGCGGGCGATGGAGAGCCAGAGGTAGGTCTCCATCTGGAACCCCAGCACCGCGGCCACGAGCACCGGAGGACGGGGCCAGTCGAAGAGCTTCATCAGGTAGCCGACGGCCGAGAAGACCAGGAACGCGTACAGGTCTTCGTGGGCGTAGCTGGCGGCGAACGAGGCCGAGGCGCACAGCACCAGGGTCACCGGCACGATGACGTAGAAGGGCTGGAGCGAGAGCCGGGCGAAGGTGCCGGCGAAGCCCATGGCCAGGCTGGTGGCCATGAGGTTGGAGATCACCAGCACCCACACCATGGCCAGGGTCAGGTGAAGTTGGTCGGTGAGCATGCGGCTGCCGGGATGGATGCCGACGGAGACAAAGGCCGCCAGCATGATGGCCAGGGACGTGCTGCCCGGGATGCCGAAGGCGATGGTGGGGATGAGCGCGCCGCCTTCCTTGGCGTTGTTGGAGCTTTCCGGCGCGATGACGCCGCGCACGTCGCCGGTGCCGAAGCGCTCGCTCTGCTTCTCGGTCTGCACCGCGTGGGCATAGGCGAACCAGTCGGCGACGCTGCTGCCGAGGCCCGGCAGGACGCCCACCCATACGCCGATGGCGCTGCACCGTACCACCATCCACCAGTGCCGGAACACGTCCTTGATGCCTTCCACGAGGCCGCTGCCGAGGTCCTCGGTCTCCGAGATGCTGGTGCGTCGCACCGCCAGGTCGATGAGCTCGGGCACGGCGAAGAGGCCCAGCCCGATGAGGATGACGTTGACCCCTTCCCACAGGTAGGCGGTGTCCAGGGAGAACCGTTCGATGGCGGTCTTCTCGTCCACCCCCACCGTGGCGATGAGCAGGCCGAGGATGGCGGCCAGGAGCCCCTTGAGCGGCGCCTTGCCGCTGAGGACGCCGATGGCGCTGAGGCCCCAGACCACCAGCACGAAGAACTCCGGCGAGCCGAAGCTCAACACCAGCGGGCGCAGGATCGGCAGCGACGCCACAAGCACGATGGCGCCCAACACGCCGCCCACCGCCGACGCCATGAAGGCGGCGCCGAAGGCGCGCTTGGCTTCGCCCTTGCGGGCCATGGGGTAACCGTCCAGGATGGTGGCCTGGGAGCCCGCGCTGCCGGGCACGGCGATGAGCACAGAGGGGAAGGTGTTGGCCGTGTTGGATACCGCGCCGATGCCCAGCAGGAAGGCGATGGCGTGGTAGGGGCTCATGGTCAGGCTGAAGGGGAGGACCACGGTGAGGATGAGCAGCACGCCCACCCCCGGGAGCGCCGCGAACACGCTGCTGAGGAGCACGCCTCCCACCATCAGCAGCATGGCCTGGGGCTCCAGGATCCCCAAGAGGCCCTGATAAGCGGCCTCGATCATGTCGTTATCGGCTTTGACCCGGCGGCCCGCCGGCGCCCATGGTCAGGGCGGCGCGGCAGGCTGCCGGAACCTGAAGGAGCCCTTTGGGGGCCCGTCAGGGAGGAGTTCCCGATCAACGCTCTGGGACGTCGTACTTCTTGCGCAGCTTCGACGCGTATTGGAGGACTTCCTTGGGGACGTCGACGATCTGCGGGATGCGCTTGTTCAGCGACTCCCCGGTGACGGAAGTGAGGTCGAGGCTGAACTGCTTGCGCGCGAGCTTGAGGAACTCGGGGTCATGGACGGCCTTCTGGAAGGCTGCGCGGTAGACCTTGACATATTCCGCCGGGGTCTTCGGGGGCAGCGCCTGCCACTTGTCAATGGTCGACGGGCCCATCCACGACTCGTACCCTGCCGTGGCCAGCTTGCCGATTTTCTTTTCGGCCATGAGTTCGGGGAAGATGGGTACATCCTTGAACGACGAGCGCGGCGAGTACCCGTCAACATTGCGGACGCCCTCCTGGGCGATGAGGTTGATGACGCCGGCCTCCTTCAACTCGTTGATGATGTAGGCGTTCTGCGTCCCCAGGACGTCGATCTCTCCCTGGCTGATGGCCTTGACCAGCGCACCCGTGCCGGGATAGCCGACGATCCACTTGAGGTTCCAGCCCAGGAACTCCGCGCCCCACACGTTCATGGCCTGCCATGCGCGCGCGCCGCTGATGCCGCCGACGTTGACCTTGGCCGCTTTCTTGTCCGTCAGCCGCTTGTGGGCGTCCTTGCGGATGAACAGCACGCTGCCGCCGCGGTGAATGCCGCCGATGGCGATGAACTTGCGCGGGTCGTACTTGATCACCTTCCGCCGGAGCACGTGGGGCTGAATCGGGCTCGAGTCCGTCTGCATGAAAGTCATGCCGTCCGGCTTGATGCGGTTGGCCAGGTAGTTCGCCGCCTTGATCTTGCCGCCGCCCGCCCCCATGTACTGGTAGACGAAGCGCGGGTTGCCGGGCAGGTACTTCTGCATGAAACGGTTGATGAGCCGCCCGGAAAGGTCGGTGCCGCCTCCGGCGTTGGAGGCGACGATCACCTTGATGGTCTTCCCTTCGAAGGATACGTCGGCCAGGGCCGGCGCCGCCGCCACGGCCCACAGAGCGCAGGCCAGAATCGCGCCTGAAAGAATGCGTGCCATCTCGCACCTCCTTTCTTGGGTCAGTGCTCGCTGATATCGATCATCACGCCGTCCGGGTCGGCGAGCTGGTATTCGCCGAACTTGCACTTGGCGAACAGCTCGAGCCGCGCCTCCGCCTCCGGCCCCGCGCCCACCGGACCGGGGCTCAGGTAGGGGTTGCGCTTGGACAGCTCCTCGAGCCGGTCCTTCACCGCCTGCACGCTCTCCACCTTGAAGCCGATGTGGTCCAGCGCCGGCCGCTCGATGCCCGTGCCCGCGTAGTCGGAGATCTTCCACGGCGAGATGATCAGGGTCACCCGGCCGTCGGTCAGGTAGCAGTTGGGATCGTCCGCGGGCTTCTCCGTCTCCAGCAGGTCGAACACCTCGCGGTAGAACTGCGCCACGCGCTCGGGCTCCACCGCCCGCAGGACGAAGTGCTTCACGTAGCGGTCGGCCTCGCGGTCCCCGTCCACGTACACGTCCCGGCGGTTCTCCATCCCTTCCTGGGAGAGGTCGAACACGTTGCCCGCCGGATCGTGGGTGCTCAAGCCGGCGAACGGGCGGTTGCCCGGACGCTTGAGGATATGCACCTCCGGGTACTTCTCGGCCATGCGCGCGGCCACGCCCTCGACGTCGTCCACCTCGAAGCCGAAGTGGTCGAACCCCCCCTGGCGACCGGGCCGGCGCGGGTTGATGTTGATGCCCACGTAGCCGTCGCTCACCACCGAGGCGCTCTCGATGCGCGCGCGCTCGGCGGTCTTCATGCCGAACACCGCCTGGTAGAACTTCTCCTCGATGGCGTAGTTCTCGCTTACGATGGCCAGATGCTTGATCCTCGTCGCCATGTCGTCCCTCCCTTTGCCGAAATTGCTCTCTTCGCGTCCTGCTCAAGCACGAATGCGACAATGCACTAAAGCTCCCGCGCAAGCAAGGGCGAGGCGGAAGCCGCGAATACGTCCCAAAAGGCCGCCAACGCAACGGCCCGATTCACGACCCGGCTGCCGCGTCCCAATCGAACATGCGCCGCCGCCTGCGCGAGTTGAAGTTGATCACCTCCAGCAGCAGGCCGTCGGGGTCGGAGAAGAAGGTCGCGTAGTAGTCGGGGGAGTACTGCGTGTAGGCCTGCGGTTCGGTGGCCTCGATGCCGGCTGCGCGAAGCTCACGGCAGCCCCTGTCCACGGCTTCTTCGTCAGCCACGCGGAAGCAGAGGTGCGAGGGCGCCGCCGTGGCCGAGCCCGGCTCCACTGAGGCGTCCTCGCGCGCGACGATCCAGTAGGTGAGGTGCCGGTTGTCGTAGCGCGCCCGTGGCGACACCTTGTCGGAAGCCCTGCCCTTGCGGAAACCCAGGATCGGCATCACCGTGTCGTAGAACGCCTCCGCCACGGCGAGGTCCCGGACGGGAATGAAGATATGGTCGATGCAGATGACTTCAACGGGCATGGCAACTCTCAGTGCGCCCGGCACGTCCAGTCGCGGGCGCCCCACAGGTCGGTGCCGCCGATGATCGCGTCGGTGGCGTCCAGCGTGATGGCGTCCAGGGCCGAAACCACGGGGGCGCCGGGGTAGTTGAGCACCTGGAGTTCCCGGTAGGCGCCGGCCACCCGGTCGGCGGGCGGAAGCTCCAGGATGCGGTCGCGGCTGCCGGTGCTCACCACCGCGTCGGCGTGGGTGTCGTAGAACAGCAGCGGCGAGTCGATGCCCTCCTGTCCGCCGTACTCGTACGTGACCAGCACCGTCCTGATGCCCTTCTCCTCGCATGCGCGCACCGTCAGCATCACCTCCAGGAATGCGTTGCCCGAGCCGAGCCAAGTGATGAGGGCAGCGTCCGCCCCCAGCGCTCGCGCCACTTGCGACGCGTTGTGCGCCGCGACTTCCTTCTCCCGGAAGACCTCGAAACGGATGCGCTGCAGGATGACGCCAGCGAAATCGACCCGCTTGCCGTGCTCCCGGGAAAGGCGCATGGCCAGCGGCTGGTTTTGCCAGTCCCAGGTGGTGGGGTAGTAGGCGATGGTCTTGAGGGTGTTGCCGGTGACCGCGCCGTCCATCAGCTCGTTGGGGTGCACCACGGTGGCCAGGGACTCGCGCACCGGCAGCCCGTAGTATCCCAGGCCGGTGGGCAGGTGTTCCGACTCGGTGATGCAGCCCACGATCACCACGGCCTTGGGCAGATCCGCGTTGCCGTGCGCGGCGCCGAACGTTTCGACGTTGGCGGGTTCGGCCGCGGCCGTGGTCTCGGCCAGCCTCTGCGCAACGCGGTACTCGGCGGCCTGGATCACCTGGTGCGCCTCGGCCTCGATCAGGTCCGACGGCAGCCGCAGGTTCAGCACCAGGCTCGGAACGCGGCTGAAGCCCGACAGGTCGGCCCCCGGCCCCCACATGTCCAGGATGGCGCTCCGCTGCGCGGTGGTGCCGGTGCGGATGGTTCCCTCGTAGGCGGCGGTGGTGATGAGGGTCATGCCCGTGAGACGGTGGGTGCGGCCTCGGCCCACGGGCGCCACGGGACTGGTGATGCCGGGGAACACCTGCGTGTCGCCGCCCACCTTCACCCTGGGCTCCACCACGTCGCGGATGCCGGTGACCCGCACCCGCTCGCCCGGGCGGACGATGTCGAGCCCGGCCTCGAGGATACGGGGATCCCGCGACGCCAGCTCCACCAGCTCGGCTTCCGCCACCTCCAGCGCGCCGCCGGCGTATTGCAGCGTGCCGCCGAAGCGAAGCTCCCGCACCGGGAACTCCGCCAGCTCCAGCAGCCTCGCGTGCCGGGCGTTGCCAGCGCTCATGACGCCGCGTCCGGCGTGAACACGGTGCTCTCCTCCACCTCTTCCTCGAGGGCCTTGAGAGCGGTCTCGACGATGGACTTGCGCAGCTTCTCGTCGACCTCCGGCGGCAGGCTCGGGTCGCCGCACGGATGGGGGATCTTCACGCCCTTGACGATGCGGCTGGCGCCCACCTGTTCCGCCAGCGGGAACATGGCGCTGATCATCGACACGGGAACTCCGGCACGGTCCAATTCCTTGCTGATCACAGCTCCGCTGCGACTGCAGGTCCCTCACGTGCTCACCAACAGCGCGGCGTCCACGCTGTTGGCCTTGAGCTCCGCGGCGATCTCCTCGCCCACCCGCTTCATGGCCGCGGGCGAGCCCTGGTTGCCGGGTATGACGTAGTAGGCGGGGTAGAGATCCTCGTACTTCCCTTCCTGCTGAAGCTCCCGCAGGGCGTCCAGGGGAACGCCGTAGAGCGGGTTGGCGTTCATGTTGGCCACGTTGTAGCCGCCGTGGACCGCTTCCCACATGCCCGGCTCCATGGTCTTCAATTCCGCCACCGGATACTTGCGCCAGAACGTATTGCGGAAGGTCTTGAAGCCGTCCGGGTTGCCCCACGGCACCACGCCGCTGGTGGTGACCAGGGCGATCTTGGCCCTGCCCACGTCCTTGACCGCGGCGGCCGGCGCCACCCGGTCCCAGGTCTGCATGGGAATTTCGGTGGCGAAGGGTTTGCCCTCGATCTTGTCCAGCAGCATGTCCAGAGCCCGGTCCGCGCCGGTCCGGCCGCTGCGCTCCTGGAAGCGGATGCCCCGCGGCAGGTAGCCCTCGTCCTCGGCCGCGCCCACGGGTTCATCCTGGAGCCGCCTGAGAACGAAGCGGGCGAGTTCTTCCAGCGCCTTGCTCATGCCCGCCGCGGTCTCCGTGGTGGGGAAGAGGAACAGCCGCGCGTCGTGGTACTCGCGGTACGCGTCCACCGCCGGGTTGTCCTCGTGCATGGCGGTCACGCACACGCGCTCCAGTTCGGCCGCGACCATGTGGCCGATCTCGACGCAGGCCAGCCCGTAGCGCCCGGCGTTGAACGCCGGCCCCAGCACCACCACGTCCGCCTCGGCCGCCACGATCTCCCGCAGCAGCGCCGCCCGCGCCTCCTTGGGCTCTTCGTGGAAATGGTTGTCGCCGAAGTAGATGGTGGGCGCCACCTCCGCCTGGCCCTCCAGCAGCCGCTGCAGGCCGCGCGACGGGCCGGCGAGGGCGTCCAGGGTTCCGGCGGGGACGTCCGCCTTCTCCTCCCCGCCGATGCCGGCGAAGAACTGGTTCACGACGTGTGCCACGCGCTTCATGTTGGGCCTCCTTGCCGTTGCGTCACCGTGCCGTTTGCTGACTGCGTCTCACGGCCCACGGTAGCGAAGAGGAGTACGCCGCGCAAGGGTGCGCCTGGGGCGCTTTGACAGGTCTCGTTCGCCTGCGTATGGTTGCCGCCGGGCAAGATGGCGCCCTTCGACTTCGCTTCGCTACGCTCAGGACGAACGGTTACGGGACTCCTGACGAAGCGAGGTGGAAGGGCGCCATCGCAATCGATCAGGATCTTTCACACGAAGAGGTCGATCGCGGAAACCATGAAGGTGCGTGGAACCATGTCCCTGTCCGTGGTCGCCGCGTTTGTGGCGGTCCTGTCTCTTGGCGGCGCCGGCTTGTGGCTACGCGGGGCGGGAGGTGAACCGCCGCCGGCCCCGGCCGACTCCACGGCGCCACCCGGCGTCCGGCCGGGAAGCGCTCCCGCGCTACCGCTGCAACGTCCGTCTGACGCGGTCTACGCGCCCACGATCCATCTTGACGACTCACTGCACGTGAACCCGGGCGTAGCGCCCGCACCGGGATCCCTCGACGTCGTGGGTGAGCATGGAAACGTCCGGGTGGCGTACGGCCATGTCGCCGACGGCGCGGGCGCGCGCAGGCTGATCGAGTATCTCACGGCCGAAGCCGAGGAGACTTCCGGCATCCGCAAGCCGCACCGCGTGAGGATGACCGTCCGCGTGGTCGAGGGAGCGACTCCGGAAATGGTCGATCATACGGTGCGCGCGGTGCAGTGGATCAACGCGGCCCTGCCGCGGCAGCACCGGTTGAGGTTCGACGGCGTTCTCATCCCGCGCGAGGTCGCCGAAGGATTCGGCACGTTCAAGTGTGAGGATGTCCCGTGTGATCGGCCTCCCATACCGAACGGGGAGATCTTCGTCCGGTTCGCGCCGGCGGAAGTATGGCTCGGGGCCGAACGCGCGGCGGAGGCTCCGCACGTTTCGGGGCAGGGCGAGTTCGACGGCTGGGTCTTGAGGCGCGGTACGGGTGAGCACCGTCGCTCCCATTGGGCGGGCCAAGTGTGGATGGACCCGGCGCGAGCCGCGGGCGAAAACCGTCTGCATGTCCTGGCGCACGAGATTTTGCACGTGCTCGGGCGCCATCACGCCGACCCCGAGCGGTTCCCCGAATCGGTCATGCGTCCCGTGTACGGACCGGTGAGTCCGGGCGAGATACTCGATCCGCTGGACCGCGAGGTCCTTCTCGCCGTCCACGGAAGGCTCGCGCCCGGCGCGATGCCCAAGGACATCGCCCGCGCCCTGGAGTCCTGGGAGGACACCTCGACGCACGTCCTGGGGGAGTTGGGTCCGGCAGGCGCGGCGGTGGCGTTCGGCGCCGGGCGCCGGAACGGCCTGGCGCGGGCATGGGCCGCGGGACCCGCGTCGCGCACCCATGCCGCGGAAGACAGGCCTCTCTCCGGGAAGACGACCTGGACGGGCCGTGTCTTGGGATTCACCCCGGACGGCGAGCTGGTAGGCGGTGCAGCCTATCTCGCGGTTGGATCCGATACCCTCGACGGCGTGCTCCGGGTCACGGCGTTGGAGTCTTGGCCGAAGGGACAGCCACCGGGCGAAGTCGGCACCGGCGCCCCGTTGGGCGACGGCGAGATCAACTACCGGGTCCGCGTGCGCGGAAGCAGCTTGGTGAGCACTGACGGCGACGGCGGCCAAGTCACCGCCGCATTCTTCGGGGACGCCCGCCAGGGAATGGGCGGTGTCGTCGAGCGCGAGGACCTCACGGCAGGCTTCGCGGGCCGGCGTTAGCGCGCCTGTCGACCGTTGACGCGCCGCGAACACTTGGCCTATAGGTGAACTGACTCCGGCTGACACACTGGACCGGACGGGAGGTGGTTCACCATGGCGATGACGACGCGGGAGGAGAACGCGCTCCTCACCCAGACCGGGCGGGGCACTGCCATGGGCGAGTTGCTCCGGCGTTACTGGTGGCCGGTGGGCATCTCCGCGCACCTGAAGGACAAGCCCACGTTCATCCGGGTGATGGGCGAGGACTTGGTACTGTTCCGGGACGGCAGGGGCCGGGCCGGGGTGCTGGGAGCGTACTGTGCGCACCGGCGCGCGAACCTGTGCTTGGGGGACGTGGAAGCGGGCGGCCTGCGCTGCCGGTACCACGGGTGGCTCTACGACGTCGAGGGCCGTCTCCTGCAGACTCCCGGAGAGCCCCCGGAGAGCACGCTCAAGGACGGCATCCGCCAGCTCGCCTATCCGGTGGAGGAACTGGGCGGCCTCGTCTTCGCTTATCTCGGCCCCGAGCCCGCGCCGCTCCTTCCCCGCTACGACTTCCTCGTGGGCGACGGCGAGACCTACGTCACGGTGCAGGGTCTTCAGGACTGCAACTGGCTCCAGTGCGTGGAGAACGGCCTCGACCCCGTGCACCCGAGCTTCACCCACGGCGGCGCGTGGCCGGACATCGCCAGCACCGAGCCCGACCTGGGATTCGAGGAAACGGAGTGGGGGCTCGTCTACAAGGCCTACCGCAAGTCCGACAAGGCCGGTGAGTTCAACTACCGCGAGCATCACCTGCTGATGCCGGGCATAAGCTGCGGCGGCAGCGGCGGGCGCTATCTCAAGGGGCCTTCCGGCGGCACGCCGGTGTCGGCCGCGCGCTGGAGCGTGCCCATCGACGACACACATACGCTGCTGATGCGCGTGCGCTTCAAGCCCGCGGACAATCCCGGCAAGTACGAAGGCGACCCGTTCAGCAAGCGCTGGAAGCCGCCCGAGGACTTCATCCAGCCCTACAAGGAGTACCGGGACTCCGACAATCCGGTGCTCGGCTACGAGATCCCGCCGCTCCACTTCATCGAGGACGGCATGGTGGTGGACAGCCTCGGCCCGGTGGTGGACCGGGAAAACGAGAACCTCGGGCCCACCATCGACGACGGCATCATCCGCCTGCGCAACATGTACTTGAGGGAGATGGAGAACGTGCGGCTCGGGCGCGACCCCAAGAATGTCTTTCGCGATCCCGCGAAGAATGAGAATGTGGTCATCACGGCCTACGAGCGATGGGTTTCTCACGCCGAACGACAGGAGCTTGAGGGTTCGGCGTCATCGTAAGGAGAAGGGAGAGCGGCAAGATGGCCGTCCACCACGTCAACGAGAAGAGCGCGGAAATGGTCAAGACCGCGCGGGGCGAAACGAAGTATCTCTACCGCAACGAGCGGGACGGCGGCCCGTCCATCATGATCCGGCACTGGGGTCCCGATACGGACATTCCGGTGCACAGCCATCCGTTCAACGAAATGTTCTACGTGCTCGAAGGGGAGGTGGAGATCGGCGACACCCTTTACACCGCGGGCTCGTGCGTGTTCATCGAGGGGGGCACGCCCTACGGTCCCACGCGCGCGCCCAAGGGGGTCAAGGTGCTGCGTTATGCCGAAGCGTTCCAGAAGTGACCGGACGGTAGACAGTATATTGACAGGAAAGGGGAAACGACGATGAAGATTCGCAATTTGTGCGCGTTCATGACGGTCGGGCTCTTTCTCTTCGCGGCGCAATCCGCATACGGAGCCAACGCCTACGAGCAGCTCGTGGCCGCGTCCAAGGCGGAGATGGCCAAGACCGGCGGCAAGCTCCGCATGTCCCTGGACTGGCCCAAGCCGGATACCAAGAACGTGCTGCCGGCCTTCAGCAAGGCCTACCCGTTCATCAAGGAGATTTCCTACAAGCGCGAGGTGGGCATCGGGCCGTTCGGGCAGTTCCTCATCCAGTTCAAGCAGGGAAAGAACCCGCCCTACGACATCATGCACATCGCCAGCGAGTTCCAGGCCCAGTACTGGAAGGAGGGCGCGTTCGTGAAGCCTCCGTTCAGCTACGAGGAACTCGCGAAGCACACCCCCGCCGGCTGGGCGAAACTGGACCCCAGGGGGATGGACCCGGAGGGCAATTTCCTCTCCACCACGGGCAACGTGCGGGGCAACGCGTGGAACCCCACGCTTGTGCCCAAGGGCAAGGAGCCCACGACCTGGGAGGCGTGCCACGACCCCATGTGGAAGGGCAGGGCGCTGATCGACACGCGCAACAAGCTGCAGGCCTTCCAGCACGATCCCAAGACGCGCGAGAAGCACCTTCAGTGGATCGAGAAACTGGTCGCCAACGACATCGTGCCGGCCCAGGGACAGGGAACCATACTGCGCCGGGTGGCTTCCGGAGAATTTCCCGTGGCGTGCGCGGTCAACTACCACACGGCCAACCGCATGATCGACCGGGGAGTGAAGAACCTCAAGTTCGCGCTGCCTGATCCGGTTCCGTTGGAGATCGGCACCCGGCTCTACGTGGCCAAGTGGTCGCAGACGCCGGCCACCACCCAGCTCTGGGCGGTGTGGATATCCACCGGCGGGCAGGAAGTG
This sequence comes from Deltaproteobacteria bacterium, assembly GCA_028818775.1. NCBI lineage: Bacteria > Pseudomonadati > Myxococcota > Myxococcia > Deltaproteobacteria bacterium. Next base: position 31,716 of record JAPPNE010000107.1, read on the forward strand.
CTTGAGAACTACGCCTACCGCGGGTTCCCTTGGGATCCCATATCCAAGAAGTATCCCCTGGCCAAGGGCAAGTACATCGCCATCTGCGGCGCCAAGTGCGCGCTCAAGTGGGACGAGTACAACCGTGAGTTCCAGGAGTTGCTGGGGCTCCCCGCGGCCAAGAAGAAGAAATAAGGTCGGGGACGGCGGCACCCATTACATCCACCGTTTCCGGCCGCGCACCGGGCTGGCTGAGTTGGGGGCGCGAGCACTTCGTGGTCGTGCTGAGCGTTGCGCTGCTCCTTTGGCTCGTGCTCGTGCCTCTGGGCACGCTCATCATCTTCAGCCTTAGGCTTGGCAATCCCTGGGAACCCGGCGGCTTCACCGTCGAGCACTACCTCACCGCCTATTCGACGCCGCAGACCTACTCGATGTTCTTCAACACGGCGTTGCTGGCCGGGTTCAGCACGGTCATCTCCGTCGGCTTGGCGACCCTCTTCGCGTTCCTCACGGAGCGCACCGACATGCCGTTCCGCAACGTCGCCTGGGGGCTGATATTGGTGCCCATGGCGATACCCGGACTGCTCTTCGCCGTGTCGTGGACGTTTCTCCTGTCACCGCAGATCGGCCTCTTCAACGTGTGGATGCGGGACGTGCTGGGATGGTTCGGGGTGGAGGTCGCCAGCGGGCCGCTGAACATCTATAGCCTGTGGGGCATGGTCCTGCTGGAGGGCCTGCGCGGCGTCACCACCACGTTCCTGATCATGGTGGGGGCGTTCAGGGCCATGGACCCGAGCCTGGAGGAGGCGGCGCGGGTCGCCGGCGCCTCGGGCCGCCGGACCTTTTTCGGCATTTTCCTCCCGCTGCTGACCCCGGCCATCTTCGGCGCCACCATGTACAGCTTCATGACCCACCTGGAGTCGCTGGAGATCCCGCTGATCATCGGCCTGCCGGCGCGCATCCACGTGTTCCCGACCTATATCTATTTCACCACGCAGCGCTTCACGCCCCCCGAGTACGGTTTGGCCGCAGCCCTCGGCGCGAGCTTCCTGCTGGTCAGCATCCTGCTGGTGTACGCCTACCGCTACGCCATGCGGCAGGAAGGGCGCTTCGTCACCATCACCGGCAAGGGCTACCGTCCGCGCCTCATGCCGCTGGGCAGGTGGCGCTACGTGGCGTTCGGCGCCTTTTTCGCGTACTTCGCCCTGACCATCGCGGCGCCCAGCTTCGTGCTGCTCTGGAGCTCGCTGCTGCCGGTGTACATGACGCCTTCCTGGGAGCTGTTGCCCGACCTGTCGCTGCAGCACTACCGCGACATCCTGACCGACAGCGACGTCTGGGACGCCACGCGCAACACCATCGTGGTGGCCCTGGGCGCGGCCACCTTGACCATGCTGCTTTCCCTGGTGGCGGCATGGGTCGTCATCCGCAAGCGGTTCCGGGGACGGACGTTTCTCGATGCGGTCACGTTCCTGCCCCACGCGCTGCCCGGCGTGATCATCGCCCTGGCGTTCATGTTCCTCTATCTCCAACCACCCCTCGACGGGCTGGGCCTATACGGCACCGTGTGGATCATCGTCCTGGGGCTGACCGTGAGCTACATTGCCTTCGGCGGACGCGCCATGAGCGGTGCGCTGGCCCAGGTGCACGCGGAGCTGGAGGAGGCGAGCCATGTGTCGGGCGCGAAGTGGCTCACTCTCATGCGGCGCATCGTCCTGCCCCTTGTGCTGCCCGCGTTCATCGGCGGCTGGATCTGGGTGGCCTCGCATGCCCTTCGGAACTTCTCCGTGCCGTTGATCCTGGCCACGCGCGAGAACTGGGTGCTGTCCGTGATCATGTGGCGCACCTGGGAGGACGGCGACCCGGGGCAGACCTCGGCGTTGGGGGTATTGTTGATCATCGCGCTGGCGCTGCTGACGGTGGGCGGGCGCTGGCTGGTGGCGCGCATGAACCGGCGGCAGGAGTCGTGAACGCCGGGCAGGGTTTGGTTGACGAAGAAAGGGCGCTAAGTTATGGAAACGGCTTGCGCCGGGATGGTGGAATGGGTAGACACGCGGGACTTAAAATTCCGCGGGCGTAAGCCCGTGCCGGTTCAAGTCCGGCTCCCGGCACTCCCATCCGGCACCCTGCGGGGACCAACCCGTTCGTCCTGAGCGTAGCGCCGCGCCAGCGGCGCGAAGTCGAAGGGCGCGTGCGGCGCCTCTACCCCTGCTCGTAGAGCACTTCTCCGGCGGCGCTGGTGTCATAGCCGCCGAGGGACTCCATCGCATCCCTGAACTCCCCGGACCTGAGCACCGCCAGCAGGGTGGCGCCTGCAGGCGATTCGTGGAACGACCGCAGCAGCAGCAGGTCGTACTGCTCGTCGCCCACCGGGATGAAGTCGAGCCCCAGCGCCTCGGCCGCGGAAAGGATGCCCAGGCCGGTGTCCGCGAGGCCGCTGGCCACCGCCACGGCTACCGCCATGTGGGTGAACTCCTCGTGCTCGTACCCCTGTATCGCGGCCGGGTCCACGCCGAGACGCGCCAGCTCGAAGTCCAGCAGCACCCGGGTGCCGGAGCCGGGCTGGCGGTTGACGAAGCGCAGGTCGGGTCTTCCCAGGTCGGCGATGCCCGACAGTCCCATGGGATTGCCGCGCGGCACCAGCAGGCCCTGGCGGCGCTTGACGCAGTGCACGAGCACGACGGGCACGCTCGGCAACACCCGCTGGATGTCCGGGACGTTGTAGCTGCCGGTATCGGGGTCCAGCAGGTGGGTGCCGGCCATGTGGGTCTCGCCGCGGCGGATGGCGTGCAGTCCCCCCAGGCTGCCGACGTTGGCGTCGGCGATCTTGAGGCGCGGATCGCGGCGCTTGAGCTGGTCTTCCAGCACGCTGATGGAGAGGTCGTGGCTGCCGGTGCACAGGATGGTGTGCTCCACTTCGTCCGGCGCGCGCAGCAATTCGACGTCGACCTCCTCGCCGGCGTTGATCCCTTCCACCATACCCGGTATGCGCAGGAATCCGTCGGCGCGCACCATGGTGCTGATGACGCCGGCGCCGCGCGCCAGCGGCACGGCCACCAGCCGTTTCTCCACCCGCCCCAGGGTCACGCGGACGAATTCCTCCAGCCCGAGCCTGGAGGGGATCTTGCGCGGCGCCACGGCGCGTACCTTAGGAGGGGATGCCGCGCCCGCGCCCAGCAGCCGTGCGAGCGCGGGCTGCAGGATCTCACGGGCGATGACGATGGCCGATACCGGATAGCCGGGAATGCCGATGACGGGCTTGCCGCCGGCCACTCCCAGCACGGCCGGCTTCCCGGGCATGACTTCGATGCCGTGCACCAGAAGCTCGCCCGCGTCGTCCACCACCTCGGCGGTGAAGTCGTGCGCGCCGGCGGAGGAGCCGGCGATGAGCGCTACGATGTGGTGGTCCTTCAACGCTTCAGCGAGGGCCTGTCTCAGTAGCGCGGGGTCGTCGGGGACCGCGGCAAAGACCGCCGGCGTGCCGCCGGACTCCGTCACCATGCCCCCCAGCACCGTGGAGTTGAAGTCGATGATCTCACCTGGCCGCGCCGCGTCTCCCGGTACGGTGATCTCGTCGCCGGTTGGGATGACGGCCACCCGCGGGCGCGCCTTGACGCGTACAGTGGTATGGCCGGCCGCCAGGATGGCGCCGAGGTCGTAGGGCCGCAGCCGGTGGTTGCGCGGCAGCAGCAGCTCGGTGGCCACCACGTCCTCTCCCACCAGCCGTACGTTCTGCCACGGGGTCGCCGCCTGATCGATGGACACGGTGGCGCCGCCGGTCTCGCGCACGTTCTCGATCATGATCACCGCATTGGCCCAGGACGGCAAAGGCTGGCCGGTGTCCAGGTAGGCGAACCGGCCTTGCGGATCCCCCTCGTCCGCGAGCAACCGCAGCTCGCGCGGGGTGAACTCCGTCGCTCCGAAGGTGTCTTCCGCGCGTACGCAGATGCCGTCCATGGCCGAGCCGTGGTAGTGCGGCGAGGACATCTTCGCGAACACCGGCTCGGCGGTGACCCGGTGGAGCGCGCCGGCCACCGCCACCGTCTCGTCCTCCAGCAGGGTTTCGTCGACGCGGCTCAGGAAGAGGGCACGTGCGTCCTCCAGTGGAGTCTTCTTTAGGTACCGTTTCCGCGCCATCGGCCCACGTTATCAGAAAAGCAGCACCTCCACCTCCTCGCCCTGCTCCAGTCCCTCGCTGTTGAGGTCGATGCACACCATGCCGTCGGCCTTGACCAGGGTGAAGATGGCGCCGGACTTGCTGGGCAGTGGCGCGGCGTATACCGTGTCGCCGCGTCTTTCGAGGGTGACGCGTACGTAGTCTTCGCGGCCGGTCTGCGACGAAACATTGGTGTCCATCGCCGCCCGGACCGTGTTGCGTCCCGTTTGCACGCTTAGCGTGCTCTCGCCCGACAGCGCGCGGATCAGCGGGGCGGCGAACAGGTCGAAGATCACCAGCGCCGACACCGGGTACCCGGGAAGTCCCAACACGGGCTTCCCCGCGGCATGGGCATAGATGGTAGGCTTGCCAGGGCTTACGGAGATGCCGTGGAAGAAGATCCGGGAATCGGGCAGCGAGCGGATCACCTCCACCGCCATGTCCCGCGTGCCCATGGAGCTGCCGCCCGAGAGCAGCACCAGGTCGCCCCAGCCGAGGCCCTCGGTCAGCGCGGCGTGCAACGCCTCCGGTTGGTCGGGCACCACGCCGAGGTCCTTGAGTTCGGCGCCGCATTCGGCGATGAGGCCGGCCAACGAATGCTGATTGATGTTCCGCACCTGTCCGGGGCGAGGCTCCCGGTCCACCGCGACGATCTCGTCGCCGGTGGAGATGAGCGTCACGCGCGGTCTCCGGTACACGGACACCGACGCGATCCCGATACCCGTAAGCGCCCCGAGATCGTGGGCGCGTAGTCTCCGGCCGCGCGCGAACACCGGTTCGCCCTTGCGGATGTCGTCGCCCACCTGGATGACGTTGAGCCAGGGAGAGGCGGCCCGGTATATCTCCACCGCGCCGTCGCCCGTCTCCTCCGTGTGTTCCACCATGACAACGGCATCGCTGCCGGGCGGAAGCATGCCGCCGGTGGAGATGCGCACGGCCTCGCGCGCGCCCAGGCGGCGCGTGGCCTCCTCTCCCATTTCCACAGCCCCCACAAGCCTCAGGTAGGCGGGCAGGGCGGGACTGGCGCCGAACGTATCCCGCGCGATGACCGCGTAGCCGTCCATGCCGGCCCGGTTGAAGTGGGGGAGGTCCACCTGCGAGTAGAGGTCCTCGGCAAGTACCCGGCCCCGCGCCTCGGTCGTGCGCACGACCTCGGCATCCACGGGGGCCGCCTGGCGAACGGTCTCCAAGGCTTCGGCCGGCGTCACGACCTTGAAGAAGGCCTTGGGGTTGCTCGTGGTGCCCATGTTGCCAGTGCGGTGGGCGCCGGCCGGTGGCCGGGCATTCAGCGCTGCGCCAGCGGCACGTTGCCGAACTTCTCGCGGATCTCGGCGGCGATGTGCTCCAGCGCTTCCTCCCGTGTGTCGTAGAGGCGTTTCAGCTTGCGCGGCGCGTGCTTGTGAATGGCATAGGCGGTCATCAGGGGCAAAGCGATGGTGCTGTCGACGTAGCAGACCACGGAGTCGGGCAGTTGGTCCGGGTCCACCTTGCCCCAGCTCACCGCCTCGGCCGGCGTCGCCCCCGACAGGCCGCCCGTGTCCACGCGCGCGTCGGTGATCTGGATGAAGTAGTCGAAGCCCTTTTCCTCCAGCCCCAGGACTTCCTGGATGTGCGGCTCGGTCTGGAGCAGGAAGTTCTTGGGCGAGCCGCCGCCGAGGATCACCGCGGCGCTGCGCCCGCCGCGCCGCTTGGCCTCGAGCACCAGGGCGGCGGATTCGTTGACGTCGCGCGACACGTCGAAGCGCAGGCCGTTGCCCTTGAGCGCCAGGGCCGCCACGTTCATGCCGATGGAGCTGTCCCCGGGCGAAGAGGTGTACACCGGCACGCCGCCCCGGTAGGCGGCGGCCAGGAGCGAGCGCCGCTCCAGTCCCAGGATCTTCTCGCGTTCGTCCAGATAGCGGCCGACGCGGTAGTGCATCTCCGCAGTGCCCATCTCCTTCTGGAACTCCGGCGCCTTGAGGACTTCCCGGAAGAAGTCGTCGGTGGAGATGAGGACGTCGTAGTCGAAGAAGATGTCGTAGATGCGCACCACGCCCTGTTCGCGCAGGTCCACATCGTCGGCGTCGAAGGTGCCGCGGTGCATGGACAGGCCGATGGCGAAGTGGGTGTCGTGGTAGAGGTTGGCGCCGGTGCTGACGATCCAGTCGACGAAGCCGCGCTCGATGAGCGGAATGAACGCCGTCATGCCCAGCCCCGCCGGCGTCAGCGCCCCGGTGATGCTGAGCCCCACGGTCACGTCGTCCGCCAGGATCTTCTCGGTGAAGAGCTGACAGGCCTCCCGCAAGCGTCCGCTGTTGTAGGAGACGAAGTTGTCGTCGACAAGATCGACGATGCTGGTGGCGGCGTCGATGGGGCGGGGATCGATTTTCCGGCCTGAAAGAAGGGATGGTTTGCTCATGGCTTCGTCACCGGAGGTCCGGTCTGCCGCGGTCCTGCCGCGCAGCGGGCTAGTACTCCGATTCGCGCGCCGTCCGGAGCTTGCGCTGCCGGAGTTGCATGTAGGCGTTGCGCGCCGAGCTGTAAGGGTCGATGCTGCGCTCCAGCTCCTCGTAGACATTGTTGTCGAGGGCGCGGTTGTTCACGATGTCGGTGGCGCGGACGGACAGGGGGACGTAGTAGGGCGTGAAATACTGCAGGGGACTCATGAACGCATCGGCGGCCATTCCCAATCCGTCCCGGATCGTGGTCGGAGGCAAGAGCGGCAGCACGAGATAGGCGCCGTGGCTGAACCCGTAGACGCCCAGCGTGATCCCCATGTCCTGATCGCTCGGTTCCAGTCCCAACTTCGTGGCCATGTCGAAGATGCCCGCTATGCCCAGGGTGCTGTTGACGACGAAACGGGCAATCTCCCGGCTGGCGCTGAGGGGCTTTCCCTGGAGCGTGTTGTTGACCACCTTCCGCACCACGTCGAGGTTGTCGATGGCATTGCGGACCCCCCTCTGTGCCGGTGAGGGAAGAACGGAGCCGTAGGTAAGGGCCACGGGTTTCAACACAAAACGGTCGAAAGCGCTGTTGAACAGAAACATTCGCTCATTGAACCACTCGATGCGGTCGTAGTGCTGATCGCGCGTTGCCAGTTCGTCGCGAACGGGTGCGTCGCCTCCAGCGGCGCCGGCGGGTTCCTCCTGGGAGGCGGCGGGTTGGACGAGGCTCAGGTGGAGCAGCAGCAACAGAAAGGGCAGCCGTAAATTTTTCATGAGTGTGGCGGGGCAGGAAGTGGCATTAGAATAGCATTGGCGCGTTCGAAATCAAGCGCCCCCCGCCAATGTATTCCGGTTTGAAAACCGCCCGTCGATGGGATACCTTGACCTTCGGGTCGCGTGCGCAACGCACCCGGGAAGACGGGACCGTGGAAAAGCGAAACATCGTCCTGGGCGTGACAGGGGGCATCGCCTGCTACAAGGCGCTTGAACTGGTGCGGCTCCTGGTCCAGGATTCGTGCTCCGTCCGCGTGGTGATGACACGGGGAGCCGCGGAGTTCGTCATGCCGCTGAGCTTCCAGACCCTGTCGGGCGCGCCCGTGGCCACCGACCTCTTCAGCCTGACCCAGGAATCGGAGATCGGCCACATCGACCTGGCCGACAGCGCCGACCTGCTGGTGATCGCCCCCGCCACCGCCAACGTCATCGGCAAGCTCGCCGCCGGCATTGCCGACGACCTACTCACCACCGTGGTCCTGGCCACCCAGGCGCCCGTGCTGGTGGCGCCCGCCATGAACGTGCACATGCTGGCGCATCCCTTGGTGCAGGCCAATCTGGCGAAGCTGCGCGGCGCCGGGTACCACGTCATGGAGACCGCGTCGGGCTCCCTGGCGTGCGGCTACGAGGGCAAGGGCCGGCTTCCGGAGCCGGCGGTCATCGTCGAGGAGATCCGCGCGCTGTTACGGTCCAAGGACCTTGCGGGCGAGCACATCGTGGTCACCGCCGGCCCGAGCCGGGAGCCGCTGGACCCCGTCCGGTACCTCTCCAACCGCTCGTCCGGCAAGATGGGGTACGCGCTGGCGCGGGCGGCGGCGCGGCGCGGCGCCCAGGTGACGCTGGTGAGCGGACCTACGGCGCTGGCGCCACCCACCGGCGTCAGGACCGTCCCCGTGGTCACGGCCGAAGAGATGCGCGGGGCCGTGCTGGCGGAGTTCGAATCCGCCACCGCGGTCTTCATGGCGGCCGCGGTGGCGGACTACCGGCCGCACGCGGCCGCGGCTCAGAAGATGAAGCGCGGCGACGGCTCCCTCAGCGTGGAGTTCGTGCCCAACCCCGACATCGTGGCCGAGCTGGCCGCCCGCAAACGTCACCAGGTCGTGGTGGGCTTCGCCGCCGAAACCGAGTCCCTGCTCGCCAACGCCCGCGCCAAGCTCGAGAAGAAAAACCTCGACCTGCTGGTGGCCAACGACGTCACCCAGGCGGGCAGCGGTTTCGACGTGGACACCAACGTGGTCACGCTGCTCGGCCGCGACGGCACCGCCATCCCGCTCCCCCTCATGAGCAAGGACGCGGTGGCCGACCGCGTCTACGACTGGTACCTCCAGTACAAGAAACAATCCCCCCGCCGCATCAAGAGCCCGTCCCGGCGCCGTACGGCGTGAGGCTCTAACCTTTCCAGACATGGGCCGGTCCTTCGCTTCGGACCGGCGCCTCGGTATGTCCGCATTGGGTGCAGCGGCGCAGGGACTCGTCCGCGGCCATGACTTCGTAGGCTTTCTGCACCGTGTCCGCGGGTTCATTGAACCGGGCCGTGGTCTCGTAGAGCGTGTGGGTGCACTTGCCGCACACCCAGATGAAGCCGTCGATCTCGTCCGGGCGGCGCACCCGCTCCACCACCAGGGTGTAGGAGCCGTCCTCCCGGCGCGGCGAATGCGGCACCAGAGCCGGCAACAGAAACATCTCGCCCTCCTGAAGAACGGCGACTTCCGGCTTGTGCTCGGGGGTGAGGTAATGGAGGTTCAACTCGCCTTCGAGTTGGTAGAATATCTCGTCGCCCGGATTGACGTGGAAGTCGGTGCGGGTATTGGGGCCACGGGTCACGAAGGCGATGAAGTCCGAGTCCTCCCAGATGACCCGGCGCCGGCCCCAGTCGCCGCGGTTGTCGTCGATCCATTGCTTGAGATTGAAGCGGGTGAGGTGTGGGAACATGGGGTCTCCTTTCCGACACGGCGCGGGGGTCAGCCGTCGGGTCCGTGGCGCGGGCTGAACCCCAGACTCTTCCGCGCCTTGTCCGAAGCGTAACCACAACAGTTCCCATCCGCCTGGAAAGCCACCGTTCGAACGCCCGGAAGATGCCGTTCGAGCAGCGCCTGGGTGGGCATGATCAGATAAGTCGTGGGCGCGCAGATGTTGAAGGCCTCGTGACCTTCGAAGTCCGCTTCCAGGGCCAGACGGCAGGCCGCGGCCGCGTCGCGCACGTCGACGTAGCTCCAGAAGCTGCCGACCCCGCGGCTCATGGGATCCTCGCGGCGTTTCCTGAGCCGCTGGTAGACGCGTTCGTCGGCAATGCCGGCGAAGCGCAGGCTGGCGATGCGCGCGCCGCTGCCTTGGGCGAAACCGTCGCACAACGCCTCGCCCGCCAGCTTGGACAGGCCGTAGGGGTCCTGAGGCCGTCGCGGGTGCTTCTCGTCGATGGGAAGGTAGTCGGGAAGAACGGGGCGCAAGGGATAGTACAGGCCGTACACGGCCAGGCTGGAGCCGATGACGAGCCTGCGGATGCCGAGCGACGCGCCCGCGGCGAGGACGTTGTAGGTCATGGCGACGTTGCGCTGGAAACGCAGGCTGTCGCCGGCGACGTCCGGGGTCTTCCAGGTCCCGGTGGCTGGGTCGAACAGGCCCTGCTCAGTGTAGGGGAAGCGTTCGCGCGCGAGGTGGATCACCGCCTCCGCGCCTGCGAACGCTCGTTGCACCGCCTCCGGGTCGGTCAGGTCCACGGCATCCGGGCAGGTTGGTTCCTCCGGCTTGGAGCCGTCGTTGCCGGCCAGGTCCAGCGGCACGACGGTGTACCCTTGGCGCGACAGCAACTCGGTCACGTATCGCCCCAGCCTCCCGGCGCTGCCCGTGACGGCGACCTTCATGCCGCGGCCTTTCGATGCCGCCTCATCCGGTGGTGTCCTGTCGGGTCATTTCGAATGCCGGTTCGGCACGGGATCATTCGGACGGGGCGCCGTTCTCCGCGTCCGGCTTCGGCGGGTAGGTCCGGATTCCCGTGAACGAGTCCATGCGTATCAGCCGGTCGCTCTCCTCCGGCGAAAGTACCCCTTGCGGCCGCAACCCCTGCTGCGCCCGCGCGACGGCGTTCAGGATGATGCGGCGCTGGAGGATGATGCCCTTGTCGGACGCCGCCAACCGTTCCTCGCGGCCGGCGACATTGCCTTGGGTGGACTGGGTCATGATGTCCTCGAGGCGCACGCTGCCCCGAAACGGCGACAGCGGCCGGCGGTCGTGCTCGGGCTTTTCCGCGGTGGCCACCGGCCGTCGGGACGGCGCCAGCTTGGCCATGAAGTCGGGATCCGGCCCGGTGTAGTGGTCCACCGTGTACAGCGTAAAGTGGTCATCGTCGTCCGGCGTGATGAACATCCAGTGCGCGTTCCTGGAGCCACGGGCCAGGGCTTCCCTGGGCTCCTTGAAGTGGGTGAACTCGGTGTCGCCGATCTGCATCACGCTGGGCAGCGCGTAGCTTTTCTCGTCCACGTAGCTCATGCCCGGCTCGGGGGCGGGCTTGTTCGATACCACCTTCATGCCGTAGTCCGTCTCCACGGCATCGAACGGCGGCACGTCCTTGGCGTTGAAGAACCAGCTCCGCCAGGTGCCGTCGTCCGGATCGGAGAGGTGCAGGGTGGAGAAGTGGGCAGGGTCGGCGCCGTTCTCGATGAAGTTGTACCAGTTGTAGTCGTAGTGGCGCGCCGCCTCGATGCGCCGTTGACCGCCGGGCTCCGCCAGGGGCGCATACCGCGGCAACGGCGGCTCCAGGTCCGGCGGCCCGAGGTAGGCGAAGATCAGCCCGCCCTGCTCCCGCACCGGGTAGGCGAGGTGGCGCACCTTCTCGTGGAACACGCTCCCCGGCGGCTCCGCGGGCTGCTCCAGGCACGCGCCCGCCACGTCGAAAAGCCAGCCGTGGTACGGGCAGCGCAGCCCCGAGGGCTCGACATCGCCGTACTCCAACGAGGTGCCCCGGTGCGGACAGTGGAGCCCCAGCAGGCCGAGCCGTCCCTCGCCGTCGCGGAACAGCACCAGGTCCTCTCCGAGAACCCGCACCCGCATGGGAATGTCCCGCAGGTCGTCGCCGCGGCCCACCGCCATCCAGTAGCGCCGGAACCACTCGCCGGCGGGCGTCCCCCGGCTCACCCGGGCGAGATCACGCGCGGTCAGCGCTGCCATGCCTGTATCTCCTCACGCCGGTTTCCGGGTGCTAGCGCCATGTGTGCTGCGGTTTCCATCCGAGCAGCTCCTTGGCCCGGTCGTTGGCAAACACGCCCCGGGTGCCGGTGAGCCCTCGAGCGCGGTCTCCGATGGCCGGCTTGAGTCGCGGCAGGAGATCGCACAGGGGCTCCGCCACGGTGCTGTCGTCGGCCACCACGAACATCACGGTGCCGCCGGGCAACGGCCGCTCCACCGCCAGCCGGAACGCCACGGCGAGGTCGCGCACGTCGATGTAGCTGTACTCGCGCCATTCGCCGGGCTCGCGCCCGCCGGTGCGCCGGATTTCGTCGAGCGCCTCGGGCGTGACCACGCCGCTGGGGCGAATCACTACCGACTCGACCCCCTTGCGGGCGTAGGAGTGCGCGATGGTCTCGCCCACCTGCTTCGACAGTCCGTAGGCGTCGATGGGGCGGCACGGGTGCTCCTCGTCGATGGGCAGGTAATCGGGCAGGAACGCGCCTTCGCTGTAGGCCCAGCCGACGGCGGCGTTGCTGCTGGTGGACACGACGCGCGGGATGCCCAGCCGGAATGCCGCGTGGTGCGCGTTGAACGTGCCGGTGACGTTGGTCTCGAACACCACGCCTGTCGGGGCGACGTGGGGATTGTGTATCGCGGCCAGGTGGATGACGGCGTCGCAACCGGCGGCCGCTTCCACCATCTGGCCGAGGTCCTGCACCTCTCCCACCAGATACTTGGCCGCGCCGCCGTCCCGCGGGCCGGGCAGGCGGTCCAGCACCGTCACCTCGTGCTCGCCCCGCAACAGTTCGTCCACGACGTGCCCGCCGATCTTGCCCAGACCTCCGGTGACCAGAATCCTCACGGTATACCTCCTGTGCGCGCCCCGGCGCGGTCCGCGGCCCGAACTCACGTCCGTCCGTGACACGGCCGGCCCGATTGCGCATCAAAAACACGTTACCCCGTCGCCTCGGTTTCAATGATCGTCCTTGCGGCGCGGGACATCAGGGTGGTACCACCGCGCGGCGTTTTTCGTCAAGAAAGGCGCATTTCCCCACAAACGGCTTTGACAGCCGGGGAACAAGGCGATACAAGCAGAGGATTTCCGTTACGGGCGCGTTGAACAAGGGTTCCGCAAAAGCGTCGTGGAGGCAGGATGCAAAGAATATCGCGGGCTTACGAAAAGCTCCTGGATCTTTTCAAGATGGGCGCGGAGATCGTGATCTTCCTGATCTTCTTGCTGATCGTGATCGACGTATTCGTACGTCTCCTGAAGTTCCAGCCGTCCGCCTACACCCTGGGCGTGGTGGAGTATGGTCTCCTGTGGTTCACCATGCTGGGGGCGCCATGGCTGGTGCGCATGAAGGGCCACGTGTTCGTGGACTCCCTGGTTTCGCTTCTGCCGCTGACCGTACAGTACGTGCTGGCGAAGTTCGTCTATGTCGTCTGCATCGTCTGCTGCCTCTTCTTCATCTACTACTCCACGGACCTCACCATCGCCGCGTACCTCTCGGGCGAGCTGGACTACCGAGGTGAAGCACAGCCGCTTTGGCTGCTCCTCGTGCCCATACCGGTGTCGTTCACGATGATCGCCATCGAGTTCCTCCGGTTTCTCGTGGGGATCGACACCATGTACACCTCGCGCACCGAGGTGCGGGAGAACGTGTGATGGAATGGTACTGGGCTTTCGCTCTCCTGGTGGGCATGGTCGTCTGTCTGATGGCCATCGGGGTCCCCGTGGCCTTCGCCT